>NZ_JOPH01000030.1:0-1382 GCF_002153615.1 Gluconobacter sp. DsW_058 | reverse complement strand
GCTTGCTGTCCTACAGATACAAAGTGAATCAGATCTCAGGCAGACCGTATAGGCCTTTTGTCAACGTGACCTAGTTCCGGACCATGGGTATCTGTTAAGCGACGTTGCGCTCATGATTCAGAGGACTTTTCTACTGTAGTGCGGAATGCCGCCTCTGCGCGTTGTAGAAATTGTTGATGTAAAGGCTCGACCTCTTGACGTGTGCTCCAGGCCTGTCGCCACATGAGTTCTGCTTTCAGGGTTTTGAAGAAGCTTTCCGTCACTGCATTATCCCAGCAGTTTCCCTTTGCGTCTCATGGACACGAGAAAGCCATGAGCAGAAAGGAGCTGACGGTAAGCCTCTGAACAATACTGACTGCCACGATCAGCATGATGGATGCAGCTTGGTGGTGGCTGACGCAAGGCAATAGCGCGTTGTAACGCTGTGGTGGCAAGATCTGCGGTCATACGGACATCAAGGTTCCAGCCGATGACTCTGCGCGAGAAGAGGTCCAGCACCACAGCCAGGTAAACCCAGCCTTTCCTCGTCCAGATGTGTGTGATGTCCGCTGTCCATTTCTGGTTAAGCGCTGTTGCGGAGAAGTCCTGTCGCAGAAGGTTGGGTTCAATGGCATGACTGTGAGCGCTCTTCGTGGTCACTTTGAAGCGCCGCGTTCGGACAACCCGGATGTCATTCTCCCGCATCAGCCGTCCCACACGGCGATGTCCGGCAGAAAAGCCACGCGCTCTGAGTTCCTCTGTCATGCGGGGACGTCCGTAGCTTCGCCTGCTCTGCGCGTGAATGGTGCGGATATGGACCATCAGAGCATCATCCTGCTTTCTGCGGCACAGACCGGACGACGTCGCCAGGCTCTCAAACCTCGGTCGCTGACACCAAACAGCCGACAGACCCGTTCACGAGAAAGCGGACCGTGATATAGCGCAATGAACGCAAACCTCACGATCTTTGGTTCGCGAAGAACTGTGTCGCCTGTTTTATCAGTTCCCTCTCCCCCTTCAGCAAAAGGTTCTCACGACGTAATCTCTCATTCTCACGTAATAACGCCGTATGATCCGTTGTGTCAGCAGCGACAGTGTCGTGCTTCTGAGCATCACGGATCCATGTCTTCAACGTCGAAGACCCAATATCCAGATCCTGAGCAATACGCTCGCGCTACAGACCGCTGCTCAGAGCTAAACGCACCGCCTCGTGTCTGAACTCAGCCTTGTAAAATCGTCCCATTCCAATTCCCCTTTACAACCACTTTCGGTCTTAAAGGTCCGGAACTCAACCGTAACACGTCCAGATATTTAAAATAATAAATATTACCCATATTAGAAAATAAAATTACCACTCAATTTTAAATTAATCATAAATGTTATGTGCCATATATAAAAAATCT
>NZ_JOPH01000029.1:0-14802 GCF_002153615.1 Gluconobacter sp. DsW_058 | reverse complement strand
ACTCCAATCAACGCAAGGAAAATGGAATCACAGAGCAGACCTCAATACCAGAGGGTTTTTCGAACCCTCCAAGTCGTCATGACTCCTCGTGCTTTGGGGAAGCTATGACAGCCTATCTTTTTCTGGGGAGATTTATCTGTCTTAGCTATTTTGAGCGCCCATTAAAAATCTCATTTTACATAGCTACCCAATAGTGATGCGACAGCATCGCGCAGCCATACTGCGGCAGGATCACGATCACTCCGGGCTGACCAGATCATCGATACTGCCGGGATACGCAGGTCCAGTGGAACGGGATGGATTGCCAAACCGAAATGCGCGGCATGCTGCTGAGCGATCCGGCTGGGAAGCGTAGCCAGAACGGGTGCGGCCGCTGCGGCAGCAAGTGCCGTCAGAAAATCTGATGCAGCGAGAACCACGTTGAGTTCCTGACCAATCTGCATCAGTGCGTCTGACAGGCATCCCTGGATGTCATCTTTCAGCGTCATGAGAACATGGGGCAATGCAAGATAACGCTCAACCGTGATTGGAGCATCCGGATCGATCAGCTTCGGGTTGAAGCAGCAGACGAGAGACTGCTCATACAACGATACCCCACAATGGCGTTCCAAACTGTAATCGAAACACCCCACTGCAATATCCAGCGCGCCCGTATCCAGTAATGTATAGACCTCACTCCGAGGAGATCCACGTGACAGCAGTCGTATTCCAGGTGCATGCCGTTGCAAATAGGCCGTCAGTTTAGGCATCAGAAAGACTTCAAGTTCGGACGAAAAGCCGAAACGAAAGATGCGCTGTTCCGTCGCAGGATCAAATTGTTCCTCAGACATCAGGATGTGCTGAGCCTGCCTCAACAACTTCGAGACATGTGACGCCATGGTTGACGCTTTGGCGGTCGGCTGCATGACAGCACCGGTTCTGACGAGCACATCATCGCCCAGTAACATTCGGAGGGTGGCGAGTGCATGGCTCATTGCGGGTTGTTGAATGCGAAGGCGTCGTGCCGCCTTTGTGACGCTACGTTCTGAAACGAGGGCGTCGAAAGCAATCAGAAGATTGAGATCGAAGGAACGAAGATTGAAATGATCGATGGGTTTCATATATCAAATCGATTTGTGTGATGTTTGCGCGCACCCTAACGTCTGATGCGACGTAAAACAATCGCATTGAGTCAATCATGGCAGCAGCATTTCAAGTGGGCGACGCCCGTGTCACGCGTATTCCCGAACTTCACTGGGATAACGCGCGCCCCCACAAACTGTATCCGGATATCGACGCCGAGGCACTTGCAATATTCGGTCCGTATTTGACGCCAGGATCATTTAACCCCGTGACCGGTGGGCTCGCGCAAGGAACATATGCATGGCTTGTTCAGGTTGCTGGTCTCAATATCTTGGTTGATACTGCCACGGGCAACGATAAGCCATTACCTGCCGCACCGGCACTGGATCATCTGCATACACCGTTTCTCGAACATCTCGTGGCAGCAGGAGTACAGCCGGAGCAGGTTGATGTCGTCTTGCATACGCATATTCATGCCGATCATGTTGGATGGAATACGCGTTTGCACAACGGAAAATGGGTGCCGACCTTTCCGAAGGCCCGTCATGTTTTCTCAGTGATTGAGGCCCGATACGGCGCCAGCAATGACGGTATTGACCCTGCTCCAGACCTGCCTCCAGAGATCTTAGGATGCCCGGACCATCGCCCACTCCCACGTGTCTATACAGACAGCATGCTCCCCGTTATCGAAGCCGGGCTGGGAGAGGCGATTACCATCGACGGTCAAGAGGTTCTTGCGGGTTTCTCCTTTCATCCTACTCCCGGTCATAGCATCGATCATGCCTCGATCCGGTTGCGGTCAGATGGTGAAGAGGCGTGGTTTACAGGAGATGTCATGCACCATCCTCTGCAGGTTTATCGTCCGGATCTGCGGACCGTTTACTGCGAATTCGTTCAGCCTGCCGAGTGTTCGCGGCGGTGGTTTCTTAGAGAAGCGGCGGAAAGCGGGAGTCTCTGCTTTACCAGTCATTTCGCTGAAACGGGTGCCGGATATGTAAGGCGTCGTCCAGCAGGATTTGCATGGGAATTTGCGCAACCAAATGTAGGAGACGCCAGATGACAAATCTGCTTATGGAAAACCTGTTCATCCCGGGTGATACGGCCGATATCTCGCTTCATCTGCGCCATAAACGACGTGCAGACATCCAGATATTTGGTTCACTGCGCACTATCTTGCTGATGCATGGCGCGACACTGCCGGCAGAAAGTCTTTTCGATGTGCCTGTCGGGGAGGGCGCATTCATGGATCTCCTCGCTCAGGAAGGGTTCGATGTTTATGCGCTCAACGTACGGGGTTTCGGAGGATCAACGCGTCCTGATGGAATGAGAGGTGCACCTGAAGCTGCCCTGCCTCAGGTCAGGACCGAAACAGCAGTACGCGATCTGAGTACTGCTGTTGACTATCTTCTCGTAACGCTTGCCATCCCACGTCTTTGCCTGATCGGAATGTCCTGGGGTGGCACGGTTACCGGCGCATATACGGCTGCTCACAATGACAAGGTGGAGAAATTAACGCTGATTGCACCGCAATGGATCAATGACGGGGTTTCTCGTCTGGATCCTGGTGGTCCTGTACTTGCTTATCGACGCTTTAAAGTTCAGGCATTTCGCCAGCGCTGGCTTGAAGGCGCACCTGAGCAGAAACGCGAAGAGATTCTGCCAGCAGGATGGTTTGAACAGTGGGTCGCAGTTATTCTTGCGAGCGATCCCGCAGAGCAGGGTGGAGTGATCCGGGCACCTGCGGGTGTGATTCAGGATGTCCGTGACTACTGGTCCGTAGGGAAGGCGTTTTACAGTCCCGAAAAGATCACGGTCCCGGTTCTTTTGCTTCATGCTGAGTGGGATTTAGACGTAACCACTCAGCAGATGGGGAATCTGTTTTCACGTTTTTTCAACGCATCGTATCGTCGCTGGATAGAGATTGGGGAAGGAACGCATATGGTGGTTATGGAAAGGAACCGATGGCAGGTTCTTGAAGAAATTCTGCTCTTCCTGCGGACTGCCCCTCATTCAAAGGGTTAAATTCTAGGAAGTGTCCTGATCTGCCGCGTGTTTGACCTGTTCTAGCGGGATAGACGCGATCCATCATTGAAGTGGACCTCATCGGGATTGCTTGCAAAATGAACCGCCTTCTCGTCCAGGAAAAATGAGCACTCTCAGGTCGTCTTGGCAGTGGCATTTCGCCTGATAGCCTGAGGCGGCTGATGGAACTCACGTAAGAAGGCACGTCGCATCCGTTCGGGATCATGAAAGCCCGTCATGACGGCGATGGCTTCAATGGGGAGGGTGGATCTTTCCATTCGTTCCCGCGCGGTTTCCAGACGCAGTTTCTCGACCGCTCTGGCGGGACTCATTCCCACGGCTACTCGAAAACTGCGAGAAAAATTGCGGGGGCTCATGCCGGCCTGACTTGCAAGAACGTCTACGGTCAGGCGCTGTTCCAGGTCGGACCGGATCCATCCCAACAGTTCGGCAAAGCGTTCCTGAGGGCTCGTCATCTCGAGGAGTGCCGAGAACTGAGACTGTCCTCCGGGACGGTGATAGAACACCACCATTTGCTGCGCCGTACGACGGGCAATCTCGGCCCCAAGATCTTCGGTAATCAACGCCAGCGCCATGTCGATGCCAGCGCTGATCCCCGCAGATGTCCAAACCGGGCCATTATGAAGATGAATGGCATCTGCCGAAACCCGGATTTTAGGGAACTGTGCTGCCATGGCCGAAGCCTGTTGCCAGTGTGTCGTCACACGACGACCATCAAGCATGCCAGCTTCTGCTAGCAGGAAAGCACCTGTACACACACTGCAGATACGTCGCGCAGTTCTGGCCTGATGCCTTATAAAATCCAGTAATTCTGGGCAGCTCATAGCCTGCCTGTGGCCTTCGCCTCCGACAACGATAAGCGTATCGAACGACCGTGCCGCCGCGAGCGGAACAGTCTCGATCGTCATCCCGGAAGACGACCGGACCAGACCACCATGGTGGGACAGGGGCGTCATCTCATACGGCGCGCCCCCAAATCCTCCGGCAATCTCGAAGGCTGCCGTCACTCCGGCAGCGTCGAGTAACTGGAAGTCTGGATAGAGAAGAATACCGATCTGTTTGGTCATGGCCTGAAATGAGAGATCATTGTCCTTTCGTCAATGCTCTTTTGGAAAACACTGACAGGTCTCGGATCAACTCGTGATCCGTCCCCGAACCAGAGGCGGAATTCCCAATATCCCGACCCCCGTTGCCTCCCTTCAATGCTGAAACCGCTGCTCAGAAAGTCCGTCTCGCGGAAGATGCCTGGAATGGCCAGGATCCTGAAACGGTGGCGCAGGCCTATACGACCGATAGCCAGTGGCGCAATCGCCTGGAATTCATCCACGGACGCGAGGACATCGTGGCGTTCCTGACGCGCAAATGGGAGCGCGAGCAGGAATACCGCCTTATCAAGGAACTCTGGGCTTTTCAGGATAACCGGATCGCGGTCCGCTTTGCTTATGAGTGGCAGGATCAGGCCGGACAGTGGTTTAGGTCCCATGGGAACGAGAACTGGGAGTTCGATGAAAACGGGTTGATGCGTTACCGCGCAGCGTCAATCAACGACCAACCCATTTCGGCGACCGACCGCCTGTTCCGGTGGCCTAAGGGACGGCGTCCGGACAGTCACCCCGGTCTTTCGACACTGGGGTTGTAACTGTCCGGACGCGTTTCCTTAAGGCGTTGACTGGAATGCCTTGCGGCCTTCTGCGTCCAGCGCCGCGAAGTCTTCATCGGACAGTGTGATATCGGCAGCCGCGACATTCTGTTCCAGATGGGCGACCTTGGACGTGCCGGGGATCGGAAGCATCGCCTTGCTGCGCATCAGGACCCAGGCAAGAGCAATCTGGCTTGGATGCGAGCCGTATTTCTTCGCTATCGTGTCCAATATGGATCCCGGCCTGGCGAGGTCGCCGGCGGCGAGAGGGAACCACGGGATGAACCCGATGTTCTGCTGCGTGCAGTAGTCGAGTACGTCCTCGCTGGTGCGATCGACGAGATTGTAGCGGTTCTGGACGGTCGCGACGTCGAAGAATTTCGATGCTGTTTTGATGTGGTCGACGGAGACCTCGCTCAGTCCGGCATGACGGATCAGTTTCTGATCAATGAAAGAGCGGACCGCGTCGAACTGTTCGTCTGCCGGGACTCTGGGATCGATCCGGTGGAGTTGCCACAGATCGATCTGCTCGACGCCGAGGTTACGCAGACTTTTGTGCACTTGCTGCAATAGATATTCCGGCCGTCCGACCGGTTTCCAGATGTCGGGGCCGGAGCGGGTGAGGCCGCCTTTCGTCGCGATGACCAAGCCTTTGGGATAGGGATGCAGAGCTTCCCTGATCAGCCATTCGGAGACGTCCGGACCATAGGAGTCCGCCGTGTCGATGAAATTGACGCCGAGTTCTGGGAGGCGCTTCAGTGTGCGGATGGCTTCGTCGTGATCGGCAGGCGGCCCCCATATACCCTGGCCAGTGATGCGCATCGCACCGAAACCAAGCCGGTTGATGCCGAGATCGCCGCCAAGCCTGAATGTGCCTGATCGCAAAGCGTTAGAGGGGGACTGGATCATGGGTTCAGGTTCCTTCATGACAATGTCGTCTCTGAGGCCAGTATCTCGGCCAATCTGTCGAAAGCTGGCTGGTAGATCTGTGTCGGCATCCGGGCCTCCATACTGGCGGCATGTTCGACTGGGGCTTCGAACTGCCCCCGCCATTGGATGAACGTGTGGTCGCTCTTCGTTATGGGAAGAAGGCTGATGGTAGAGCGATAGTTCCTGACCGGCAGGGCTGATTCAACGATCGAGAACGTGACCGCGTGATCCACGTCGGAGAGTGCCAGAAGCTGTTCGCGGATGAGTCCGACATCCCCCATCTCAACTAGGCGAATTGCGCCGACGCGGTCAGCGGATTCATTGCCTTCGATCACGCAGCTTTTGACGCCCGGCAACCAACGTCCAAGGGCGCCGAAATTACGGACCAACCGCCAGACAGAGGGAAGGGATGCAGGAATGACACTGCTGGCCATAACGTGGATCATGAGGCCTCTCCCGGTTGTGAATGTCTGAGTGTCATAGCGATTGGCCTCCCGTCACCTCAATGCGTTGGCCATTCACCCAGCGCATATCGTCAGACAGAAGGGCACGGATGGCGGCACCAATGTCATCGGGCTGTCCGACCCGCCCCAGAGGCGTGATCTCTGCAAGGCTTCTGTTAATCGTGGCATCGTCACGGACCAGACCACCGCCGAAATCCGAGGCGATCGCACCAGGGGCGACGGCATTGACGGTGATGTCCCGCTCTCCCAGTTCTTTCGCCATGTAGAGCGAGATGACTTCGGTAGCGGCTTTCATGGCTGAATAAGGTCCATGATCCGTCAGGTAGAAACGGGTCGCGGCAGAGGTGATGTTGAGAATACGACCGCCGTCCCGGATCAGGGGCAGGAGGGCCACCGTCAGAAGATAGGGGCCTTTGAAATGGATGTTGTACTGGTTATCGAGTTGTTCAGCTGTCGCAGCATCAAAGCGGGTGTGAATGATATTGCCCGCATTCTGGACTACATAATTCAGCCTCTGTTGGCCGAATTCGCGCTCGAGAATTGCTCTGACTTGCCCGGAAAAATCCGCGAACGATTCATGGTCCACGATATCCAGCTTCAGCATGCGCAGTTTTGCGTTCTCGCTGACGAGGGCTGCTTCGGCAGCGTTCGCCTCGTCTTCGTTGGAGTGATAGGTCCCGATCACGTTGATGCCCGAGGCAATCAGATGTTTCGCGATACTGTATCCGATGCCGCGATTGGCACCCGTGATGAATGCGATGTCCTGTTTGCTCATAACCGGATTCCTTGGCCGAGACACGGCGATTTGTTCCGGAATTTAATTCCGTACTGGATGGTCCATAATATGTGCGTAAAACGGGGTCAAGGAATTATGGAGTGTTCGATATAGAATTGACGGCTTAAGGCTTTGCCTGTTGCAGGCTCATCAATATCTGGCAGACCGTTTCACGGCGTGGTGAGCACCGCGTTGGCATCCCATAAGGTCAGAAGCGAGGTGATGGCGATATCCAGATGTGTTGACGTCACCCCGTCCCGCGCTTCGCATGTCATGCCATGGAAAAATGTCGCGAAAATATCGGGCAGGGCCGCTGTTGTTGCACAATCGCGCAGTTCGCCGTGGGCAAGCGCGCGTTCCACGCAGACCCGGATTCCGGCCCGCGTCCGCTGGCGCTCTGTAGCGAGAAGGGCCTGAACGGCTTCGTTTTCGGGCGAACAGTTACTGGCGCCCGATACGACCAGACAGCCACAGGGATGCGTCCGGGAAGCCTGCATGCGCGCCGAACCGCGCAAAGCCCGTTCAATCGCATCCCGCGGTGTCAGGTTTTCGTCCCATAAGGGCGCCATCACCTGCCCATAGGTCGCCAGATAATGCTGCACCACTTCGCGAAACAGGGCTTCCTTCGAGCCGAACGCGGCATAAAAACTTGCCGGCGAAATATTGCCCATGCAGGATTTGAGCTGTGTCAGGGAGGTCGGTTCGTAGCCCTGCGCCCAGAAAAGCGTCATGGCGGCATTGAGTGCTTTGTCCCTGTCAAACTCCCGGGGACGCCCTGTTCGCGCCATGGTATTGCTCCTTTTGAAAGACTTTCATATTAAGTGATCCAGAAATAATTGCCAAGAATTTACACTCTCATATATAGATCATTCGATCCATATATGAGAGCCGTATGACCTCCAAAACGATACCCCTTTGCAGAAGTCCCGACGACAGATTACCTATGGTCGGCTTACTCGCCTTGGCGATGACTGGCTTCATCTGCATCATGACCGAAACTCTTCCTGCAGGTTTGCTGCCTGAGATCGGGGCTGGGCTGCATGTTTCCCCCGCCTTGGCAGGGCAGATGGTCACGGCTTACGCTCTGGGCTCCCTGAGTGCTGCGATTCCGCTAACATTGGCCACACAGCGATGGCGGCGAAGGCGGGTTCTGTTATTGGCGATCATTGGTTTTGTAGTTTTCAACTCCGTCACAGCATTCTCGACGGATTATGACCTGACCCTTGTGGCGCGATATGGCGCGGGTGCAGCGGCAGGGCTCGCCTGGGCCCTGCTGGCAGGCTATGCACGCAGAATTGTGATACCCGCCCGGCAAGGACGTGCTCTGGCTATCGCCATGGTTGGCACGCCGATCGCGCTTTCTGTGGGTGTTCCGGCGGGCACTTGGCTGGGCGCGGCTGTGGGATGGAGACTGGCCTTCTGGATTATGTCGGGTGCCAGCGTGCTGTTAATTGTCTGGGTTCTGGCGAAGGTTCCTGATTTTCCAGGCCTGGCACATCATGAGCGCCAGCCGTTCGGTCATGTCCTGCGAACACCGGGGGTGCGATCTGTTCTGGGCGTCGTGGTAACATGGATGCTCGCGCATAACGTTCTCTACACTTATATCGTACCGTTCATTGCACCGGCGGGACTGGCAGGAGAGGCGGACCGCATCCTCCTGCTTTTTGGTCTTTCTGCCCTTGCAGGCATCTGGCTCACCAGTTGTACGGTCGATCATGCCCTCCGGCTTTCTGTTCTGGTCAGTCTGGCAATATTCGCTGCTGTTGCAGGCGTTTTTGCAATTAGGTCAGCATCGCCTGCGGTGATTATGATTGGCGTTACGATATGGGGTCTGACTTTCGGAGGGGCCGCGACGTTGCTCCAGACGGCTCTGGCTGATGCAGCCGGGGAGGGCACAGATGTTGCATTATCGATGAATGTCGTCGTCTGGAACAGCGCCATAGCCGGCGGTGGCCTGTTGGGTGGTGTATTGCTGGAAACGTGGGGAGCTCTGTCATTCCCCTGGATTGTGATGGCACTCGCTGCTGTAAGCTTCCTGATCGCATGGCAAGCCCGCTCTTATGGGTTCCGACCTGGCCATCGGCTCGGGCATAGAAAAGAAAACTGAGCGTTCGATGCGGGCAGGGGATTGCGTTACCGTGTGATCACGCCCTGGCTAAAGATTGGTGCGCCGCTATCCCCGCCAGTACACCCGACGCTGCTGCGACCGTTGCATTATGCATCGGGTTAGCCGCATCTCCAGTTACATAGACCCCAGACACAGAGGTTGCGCCCCAAGTATCGACCTTGATGAACGGACCGGTAGGTCCGTTTTCCAGAATACAGCCCAGATCCTCGGCAATCGGGCTGGCAGGTCTGGTTTTCGGTACCGTGAACACAGCTGCGACTTCAATGAGCCGTCCATCCGCCAGCTTCACGGCATCCAAACCAGGAGCATCTCCGATGAGAGAAATGATTGGAGTACGTTCGATCACGACGCCGCGCTTGCTAAGTAACATTGCCTGCTCTGGATCCGGCTCGTAAATTCCCTGAGTGAAGTAAGTTGTTGGTCCCCAATCGGGTATTAATGTTGCCTGATGGATTGACATTGGGTTTGTGGCGATAATTCCAAGTTGATGATTGCGGATCTCATATCCGTGGCAGTAAGGGCAATGAAGAACGGTCTTGCCCCATCGTTCCGCTACACCAGGGATATCGGGCAAAGTATCGGAAACGCCAGTAGCGAGTATCAGTCGCTTCGTCTGAAATTTTGCTCCGTTGGCTAGAGACACAGTAAACGTCTTGCCATTCCGTGCCACCTTCTGCGCGTCGTTCTGCAAGATCTGCGCATTTGGATATCGCCGTAATTGTGCAGTGGCTTCACGCATAATGGTGTTCGGCGCTTTGCCGTCCTGGCCGAGGAAACCATGAGACGCGTCTGCGAAGCGGTTTCGCGGTAAGCCAGCATCGATCAGCAAAACGCTCATGCGAGCCCGTGCCAGCTGAATAGCTGCCGCTTGTCCGGCAAAGCTGCCGCCTATCACGATCACATCATACATGGTTAAATCCTATTCAACTTCATATGTAATGTCTGGAGTTACATATATGCATATCAGCTTTTTGCAACTCTTGATGTGACATGATAGAAGAGCATAAAGGGCAGGCGATGCAACTGGACGGGCGATTATCGAGAATGATGCATTTGCTGATCCATATGGATCGTGCGAATGGGCCCATCACCTCCGGTGAAGCAGCGGAAATGCTGCATACCAATCCGGTTGTTATTCGGCGTACGATGGCAGGCCTGCGGGATGTGGGGTTCGTTCGTTCCATCAAGGGGCATGCTGGCGGGTGGACGCTTCTGAAGCCGCTGGAAAGTATCTCGATGCTTGATGTCTACAAAGCCGTGGGGCAGCCGCGTATTTTCGCAATTGGCCTGGCCGACCCGGCGCCCGATTGCCTCGTCGAGCAGGCCGTAAATGCGTCAATGACGAGCGCACTCGAAAAAGCTGAGGCGCTTCTGATTGCTCAACTAGGCGAGGTTACTCTTGCAGCAATCGCCAAAGATTTTGACCGGCGCTTTTCTGCGTCTTGTGCGAACTCTCCCTGAACCAGGGTAGTCTGCCGCTTTAGAGCTCAAAAAGCTTTGCATTTACTCGATGGAATGAAGCTCAAACGTAAAGCCGCACAATGCATAAAAATGGTAGCGGCTGTTTGCACGGGACCCTTCTGCTATGTGGGGTGTGCTGTGAGAGACCTTTTTGCAATAAACCTGTCTTTCATCGCGGAAACAAACGTTCGAACATTTACGGACTGACGTTCTTTGGCAGGGAACAGGATGAAGACCGGAAGTACTGAGGCGGGGGTGTCAGTCAAAATTCTTCGAAGCTGCCCATTTTCAACAAATTGGTGAGTTTGGTAGGATAATGCCGTGACGATGCCTAGATCTTCGATGGCGGCTGTGAGAGCCGCATCGACACTGTTCACGAAAAGCCGGGGCGAGACTTTTATCGAAAAACCAGATTTCCCGCCCTGTCGCCACTCAGAATATCCCGCTGCATATTCATTAACCTCAATGAGGCTATGCGTTGCGAGATCCTCAAAGACCTGTGGCTCTCCGTGTTTCTTCAGATAAGCTGGGCTGGCAACAAAAATTTTCTGGACCTCTCCGATTTTCTGCATCTTCAGGGCGCTGTCTTGTGGAGGCGCAATCCGGATGGCGAGATCAACTCCTTCTTCCACAAGATGAACAACCCGGTCTGTCAAAAAAAGCCTGATGTTCAATTGCGGCCAGGCTTTTAAAAGTTCTGTGACAACGGGAAGGACGTGTACCCGTCCAAAAATAACGGGGGCGGTAATCGACAATACTCCCTGGGGGGCAGTCCTCGCACCTTGCGCTATAGCAATCGCACCATCTAGGTCGAAAATCGCTGCCCGACACCGAGCCAGAAACTCCACGCCTTCAGTGGTCAGATGTACAGAGCGGGTTGTACGGTTGAATAAGGAGATTCCGAGAGCTGTCTCGAGGCTTCTCACCGTCCGTGTTACCGTTGTTGCGGAAAGACCCAGCTTTCGGGATGCTCCGACAAAACTGGCGTGATCGGCCACGGCCATAAAGATCCGCAATGCCGGAAGGTCGATCAGATCTCTCTCCTGTAATCAACAAATTATAGCCACAAAACGCAATAATGAAGTGCGCTTTTGGCAGATTATCGCACGCTTTGTTGCGTGAGAAGACAACGTATCTGTTCAACCGTTTTTTTCGGGAGTGCTCCATGAAACTCTATTATCATCCCCTTTCGGGGCATGCGCATCGGGCGCACCTCTTTCTCTCTCTTGTCGGCCTGCCGCACGAATTGACGCTTGTCGACCTTGCTGCGGGTGAGCAGAGAACTCCGGAATTTTTAAGGCTGAACGCTTTTGGAGAAATTCCCGTTCTAGATGATGACGGGACCATCATTGCGGATTCCAATGCCATCCTTGTTTATGTCGCGCGAAAAATGGGGCCATCTCATTGGCTGCCAGAGGACCTAGTAACAGAGGCGGAAATTCAACGCTGGCTGTCTGTTGCGGCAGGAAAAATCACATATGGATGCTGTGCTGCGCGTCTTGTGACAGTCTTTGGAGCCCCCTTCAATCCGGAAGAGGTCATCCAGCGTGCTCACGACACACTCAAAGTGATCGAGCAAACCTTGCTGGGCCGGACCTGGATCGCAGGAACCAAAGAACCGACAATCGCGGATGTCGCGCTTTACAGTTATGTTGCGAGAGCTCCGGAAGGAAATGTTGATCTATCAGAATACAAGGCCATTGGTAGATGGTTGCAGCGCACGGAAAGCCTGGAGAGGTTTGTTCCATTCGCGAATATTGTAGCGGATTTGAAAACAGGAGAGGCGCAATGAACTTTGCTCATCTGAGTCTAGATCATGTAGGCATTCGTGTGACGGATCTCGCCGTTTCCGAACGGTTTTATGCCAAATTTGGCTTCATCCGTGATCCAGAAGAATACGCTCCAGCGGTGAAAGCCTGTGGTCTACATCACCCATCCGGGCTTCGTCTTCATCTTATTTTTAATGGTGTGTCAGACCCGGCTGGTAATGTTCTGATGGATGTTCCTGTCAAATATCCAGGATACACACATGCGGCATTTATTATCGAAAGTATGGTAGATTTTGTTCCCTGGCTGGAACAGGAACGGATTACGATCACAGAAGGCCCAGTGCATATGGGGCACGACAGACGCGTCGTCTGTTTTATTCGTGATCCAGACGGGAACGTTTTGGAATTTAACGAAATTCTCCAGTAATTTGTATTTCTGGAACTCTGAATTTGATAGCCGAACGAGAACACCGATAATAAAATTCAGTCGATATCACTTAGATCGAGTACTGCCAAGGTAGATTGTTCGACGCGTACGCTGAACGAATGAATCAAGAAGGTCGACGCCGGTAAGCAGACTAGTCTTGAATTTCTATCTATTCGTACATTTTAAATCATATCAGGGACGGAGAGAATGGAGCAGGGTTCATGAGGCGGCATGCCTACCATTCGTGGCGGCAAAGAGCGCGAGGGAGGCGAGGCACATGAGCGTTCCTGCGATCGCAAAGCTCCACCAACCTGCAATGCTGTAGAGTGCGGCCCCGCAAGACGATCCGAGCGCACCGCAGACGAACACACCGCCCATATAAGCAGCATTCAGGCGTCCGCGCGCAGTGTCGTTGAGACTGTAGACCACGCGCTGGCTGATGACCTGGTTGGTTTGCACCCCACCATCCAGCAGCAGCGCAAGTACCGCGAGGACGATAATCCAACCTGCAGCGACGGCCCAGCCCGAGGTGAGAGACGTTGCGCCTACGAGTGCGATTGCGCTCAGTGTCGCCAGACGGGTCAGTCCGGCGTCCTGCGAGAGGAGCGGCCAGTGCGCCGCCTGCTCCCGCGAGTGCGAAGAGGGCAATCTTGCTCTGGCTAAAGCCGAACTGGGCATGAAGCAAAAGCGGAATGGCGGTCCGGAACATGTTGAAGACAGCGAAGACGAGACCATGACAGGCGATGCGAACCCTTAACGTCCTGTATTGGACCAGAAGATGTATGATCGACCGCAGGAGGCTTCCGTAAGACATGCGACGGGTTGGGGCCTGAACGGGCAGAACGCGCGCCAGCCCAAGACCCGCGAGCATCATGACGACAGCAGAGACCCAGAACACGGCTCGCCAGCCGAACGCGGCCGCCATAGCGTTTGCGACGGGCCGCGAGAGCATGATCCCCGACAGCAGCCCGCCCATGATATTACCGGTCATTCTACCACGTTGACCGGGTTCCACGAAATGCGTGGCGAGCGGCAGCAGGATCTGCGATCCAACGGAACACAGGCCGATGGAGATGGAAAACAGCATGAATGTCGCGACTGAGGTGCTGAGCGCCGCGCCGATCAGGCTGACGATGAGCCCGGCAATCGTCAGGAGAATAAGACGGCGGTTTTCGGACTGGTCGCAGAGCGGCACGATCAGGACCAACCCAGCCCCGTAGCCGAGTTGGGTCAGCGTGACGATACTTCCCGCCCATGTGGAGGAAATGGCCAGTGCGCTCGTGCTGGGGCCGATCAGGGCCTGCGCGTAGTAGATGTTCGCGACCGTCAGGCCGCACACCCCGGCGAACAGTCCGGTTATCGCCGGTGTCAGACGGAATGTCGTGTGAGCGGTAGCGTTTGTCACGGGCAGCTTTCTAGTAACTTTAGACCGGGGTAATGGCTCAGAACGTATTTCTGAAAATAATCTCGTTCGTCGGAAGGATGCCGCCCGTCGGGTGAGGAGCCTTGGCGCATTTGCCGACCGCGACGAACATGACGATTTCATGGTCCGTGGGAAGATTGATGAGCTTACCCACCGCGTCGAAGTCGAAACCGTCCATCGGGCATGTGCCGTAGCCCATGCTTTCGGCCTGAAGCATGATGGCCGCCGCTGCCATGCCGCATGAGCGCATGCCTTCGTCGCGCTGGACCTGTTCGCGTCCACGATAATACTGATCGATCGCGCCGGTCATGAATTGCTGCACTTCGGTGGAGGCGTTTTCCCAGTAGCGCGTGGTAGATTTCTCCCACGCCTTGATGTCAGCGCAGAGAACCAGAAGCACGGAAGAGTCGGTAACCTGAGCTTGATCCCATGAGACGGCGCGGATCTTGGCGCGTAGTTCTGGATCGGTCACGGCGACGAAGCGCCAGTTTTGGATGTTGAACGCCGTTGGCATACGGCGGGCGAGACCGAGCAGTGTCTCGAGTTCAGCGTCCGTCATGCGGTGGTCGGGGTCGAAGACTTTGGTGGCGCGGCGTTGCAGAATGGCACTAGCTCGTGTTGACAAAAGACCTAATCCAGAGCCTTGCTGCGGCGATATTGAGGAAACTCATGAAGGACAAG
>NZ_JOPH01000003.1:0-99527 GCF_002153615.1 Gluconobacter sp. DsW_058 | reverse complement strand
GCCCTGCATTCCAGGACGGAAATCTCACGGAAAACCAGTCAAATACGACAAGCGAAAATACAAACGCCGCAACCGCATCGAGATCATGTTCGGAAGGCTCAAGGACTGGCGGCGGGTCGCAACACGCTATGACAGATGCCCGACCGTCTTCTTCTGGCTATGAGTCCTGAGCCTAGAATTAATGATCCAGATCCTGGCCATTATCGGGACCTTTGAGCAGACGGCTCTTTTCTCCGGTGATGCTGAGAGGGATATCGCCACGCACGGTGATACGACGCAGGAGCCGGGGATGAGTATCGAAATCGGCTGTGGCATAGTGCTGGGTGGCGCGGTTGTCCCAGATGGCAACGTCACCCGGTTTCCAGTTCCAGCGGACGGTGTTGTCAATCTGCGTGATGTAAGACTGGAAGATCTCCAGCAGCCGATTGGCATGCTGCGTGGGGATGCCGCGAATTTCCTTGAAGAAATGGCCCAGAATAAGGGTGCGCTCCCCGGTCTCAGGATGAACGCGCACGACCGGATGTTCTGTCTCATAAAGGCGTGAAATGAAACGAGCGCGGAAGTCCGCAATTTCCTCGTGGCGCGTGTCGTATTTGTAGAAATTGGTGTCGTAATCGTTGCCATGAACGGCCCAAAGTGTGTCGGCAAGCTGCTGCAAAGGCGCAGGGAGATCGTCATAGGCCGTGGCTGTATTAGCCCAGAGTGTGCTGCCGCCATAAGGCGGGATCGTGATAGCGCGCAGGATCGAGGCCTTGGGGTAAGCCGGCACGAAAGTGACGTCTGTATGCCATGAATCCGTGGAACGACCGTTGCGGGAGTTCAGTTCGAACGTATAGGGCGTCCCTGCGGCTGCGGGGATTGTCGGGTGAAGGATTGGGTCTCCGAAGACACGACTGAACGTTTCGTGCTGGGCATCATCGAGGAACTGGTCACGCAGGAAGATCACTTTATGGCGCAGCAGAGCATCATGGATGAATGCTTTGTGCTCTTCAGGCAGAAGTTCGCGGGCGTTAATCCCATGGACAATGGCGCCGATACGGGATGTGACCTTTTCGATCGTAAGCTGTGTCATGAGGGAACTCCTTCGGATTGGGGGAGTGCCTGACTACTGGTGCGGTCAGGTCGCGTGAGAGACGGAGGCGTAATGAAAAAGGTCAGGATTGCGCTTGCGAGGAACAGTGCGGCGTAGATGAGGATAATTCCCTGCGTGCCGACTGCGCCTTCAAAAAGGTAAACGATGAAAGGCCCGATCCAGACGCTACTTCCGGCGCCAAGGTTCAGCAGGGACATGGCGATACCTTTGTGATCCGGCAGAAGAGAGGGCGTCAGAGCCGAAAGCGGCACATATCCGGCAAGCGTCATGCCAAAAACTGCGGCAGAGCCATAAACCGCGAGCAGGCTACTGTGGGCGTACAGCAGCGGGATCCAATACAGACCAACGCAACTCACGGCGCTCCCGATACCGCCAAACCAGATGATGGTCTGCCGCCATGAAATATAGTCGCTGGCGAAACCGATCAGCAGGTTAAAGACGATGTTGCTGGCGAAGATGATTTCGAGAAAGCGAATCCATACATCCTGTGACAAGCCCAGACGACCCGTAAAAAAGAATGGCATGAAAACGATCAGGCCATGCGTAGCGCTGGAATTGACTGCCCGCACGATGCACGCCAGACCGACGCCTGGATTGTGACGGATCTGACGAACCGTTTCACGCAGGGTAGGACCGATGTCTTTCAGGCTGCCTTTCTCTGCACGTGGCGTAGTGGGCAGCGGCAGGACGGCAAGGAGGCCACCCGCTCCCACGCCGAGAAGGGCGATCCAGAGTGTAATGTACTGGCCGTAAACGGGGAGCAGGAGTTGCGCCACAATAGAACCGACCGTGGGCAAGCCGCAGGTAAAGCAGAACCAGAACAGACCGACAGCACGACCCAACCGGTCCTGACGGATCGTGGTGACGAGCAAGGTCAGCAGTCCATAGGAAAACAGCGGATATCCCGCTCCTCGCAACCCGTAGGTTAAGAGTAGCAAGGCTGAAGAATGAGCCGGAATGGCAACGCCAAGAAACAGAAGTTGCGGCACGATCCAGAATAACAGACCAGCCGTCATGACGGCGCGACTACCAAAGATGTCGCACAGCAAGCCCGAGAACCAGGCCGCCAGAGCAGCGAAAAGTCCGTAGGCTGTGAAGAGAAGGGCTACGAAGTGCTCCGTCTGCCCCGTCTGGACCAGAAACGGCGACAGATAGCCGACCTCGACGCCATCCCCGATCATGAAGACCAGAAGGCCGGCATACTGGAGGGTAAAGCTGCGGGGCAGGCGGCTGGCTGGCAGAAGCGGAGCGGCGGGAAACGTCGTCTGCATGTCAGAAATCCGCATGAACAGCGCCGAAGTACTGGCGGGGCGCACCGAGGACGACAGACTGGTAATCACCAGCCATAGGGTAACCGTTCTGCCCCATGGTGGAGATGTATTTTACGTTCGTCAGGTTATAGACATTCAGGTCGACCGAGAGGTGCTGGAGAAAGCCCGTGTGAGACAAGCGGTGCAACTGTTTGCTCAGGTCGTAACGTGCACCGAAATTAGTCAGCCAGTAGGACGGGACCTTCGTGTCGCCAGTGTAGCTAAGATTCCGCTTGCCGACATACTGGGCCTCGATATGTGCCTGAAGATCATGCCAAGTGTAGGACAGGTCAGCGTGATACATAAGACGTGGATAGGCCACGACCTGCTGGCCGCGGATATTGTAAGTCACCCGCGATCCGTTGACGGTCTGAGTAATGTTGTTGTCATAGACGGCGTGGTTGTAGCTGATGCTGTTGGTCAGGCTCAGCCCCTTAACGGGTGTGAGCGTGACGGCACCATCCACACCGGTCATCGTCACACCGCCGACGTTCTGGATGGTCGTGTAGGGCTGGGTTGTCGGACCGGTGGAGATGCGCTGCAGCCGGTTGGAAAAGATCGTGTGATAGCCGTAGAGCGAACCGCTGACGAGACGGCCGGTATAACGATAGCCTCCTGCAAAATTCCAGTCCGTTTCGGGGCGCAGCGTACTTTTGGAGGCCTGATAGGCGGCCTGTGAGGTCGAGAACGGCGATGAGCCGCTGTTATAGCCTGAGACGGGATAAACCTTCACGTTCTCCGCGATATCGAAATAGAGCTGATGGCCGGGAGCGAAGCGCCATTCCCCGCTGAAATGCGGCAGGAAAGGCTTGCTGGACGTGAGTGAGTCTCCACCAGCGATAGCGGTCGTGCGGGTGTAAGTTTCCCAGTTGGCCAGCGCGCCGACGCGGGTCGTGTTCAGGACGGATCGGAAACCAGCATGGAGCGCGATGGTGCTGGTAACGTGATACGTATCCTGGAAATAAGCGACAAACGTGTTGGTATTAAAGACCTGTCGGTAGCCATTCTGGAAAGGGTTCTTGAGGTTGTCGAGCCCGTTGACGGGTGTTGCGGTCCCGTCGAGGACGTCCTGCAGCAGCGGCTGCTGGTAAAGCGGCTTACTAATGTCGAAATGAGTATTTTCATACCACAGACCTACATTCAGCACGTTATGCGCGATGCGATAGGACAGGGACGTCGTGAAGCCGAAGCGGTTCGTATCGGGCTGGGTAACCTGATCGATCAGAGGCGCTCCGTTAGGGGACGAGATCAGAGGGCTTGCGACTGAACCGCGCTGATAGGAGCGATGCCCATAGACCGTACTCTGCCAGCGCAAGCGATCAGTCAGGGCAAGGTCGGCCGATACACCCCCAACATAGGAATGCTGCATCTGGGCGCCCTCGTAATAGGACGCGGTGTAAGGGCTCTTGAGGTTGGCATAGGCTGCAGGAACCTGTCCTCCCGGAAGTCCACGCTGGGCCAGAGCGAGACGATATGCCTTTTCATAGCCGCCGGGCTGCCCGATGAAGTTATCGATCGCGTAGCCACCGTTATTGAACATATCCAGGCTATAGTCCTGATAGTTCTGCATCTGCATATCGGTGTAGTCGAAGTAGGCCGTAATGCGGCTGTCCTGCCCGATAGGGTGCAGAACCTTGGCGTTGACCTGCTGCATGAACTGGTCCTGCCCACCACGCCATTTGGTGGTGTCGTTGCGGGCATAGGAGACATAGAAGCGCGTCCCTTGGCGGTTCAGATCACCGCTTTCGAGACGCACAAACGTCCGGTAGGTCGCATTACTCCCGAAAGTCTGGTTCACACTGCCCCCCCGTTTGTGAGACGGATCGCGTGAGATAAACTGCACTGTACCGCCCAGATTGGACGTACTGGCCACGCTCTCCGAACCGGTGGACGCCGAAACATCCATACGCTCAATGTTTTCAGACGAAATAGCGGAGGTCGGGCTCAGGCCGTTAACGTTGCTGAATTGCTGGTCTCCAAGCGGAATCCCATCCAGCGTCATGCCGATCTGGCTCTGATCGAAGCCGTGCATCAGGAAGGAGTTCTGCCAAGTGTTCACGCCCTGCGGATCACCGGAATTGAACAGAACGCCAGGTAGTCGGGTGAGGGCCTTGAGCGGATTGGTTCCGGCGGCATATTCGCGAATGGTAACAGCAGAAACGGGATTGGATACCCAGTTAGCTTGGCGGTGTCCTTCCACCCCAATGCTTTCGGTTGCTTTGGCGCTGATGGCGCGGGATGCAGCCGGTTTGTGAGCAGGCAGCGCAGGCGTGCCGTGACGCGGATTTGTGCCCACCTTGATGGCCGGAGAAGCAGTATCAGCGAAAGCGTAGGTATTAACCGAGAGAGTCAGCAGGGCAATCAGAGAAACGGAGCCACTGGCGCTACGGCTGGAAAATGAAAATGCGGGCATGGAGATACACTCACAAGATACAGGAAACGGGAATTTTCAGGTCTTGGGAGGGTCAACAGCGCCAGGCCGGGTGGTCGGGAGCTGGATGTGCGGACGTATTCTGCGGGAAAAGCCTTTCACGCAGCGTCTTGCCGTCCTTGGGCTTGATACGGCCACGACGCTTCAGTTCCGGCAGAACGAGGCGGATGAAGTCGTTGTAGCTGTCCGGATTAACGAGCTGGATCAGATTGAGGCCATCGGTCTCGGATTCCTCGAGCCACTGCTCAATCTGATCCGCGACGGTTTCACCTGTACCGACGAAAGTTTTGGCACGGCCAAAGCCTTCTGCCGGGCTTGTGGCTTCTGCAATAGTCCATGAACGACCACTGATGGCAGGATCAAACTGTTCAAGGACAGACTGGCTGGCTTCCGTCGGACGATAGGTCAGGACCTCGTCTGTCTGGTTTTTTGAGAAGTCCACACCCGTCATTGAGGAGTAGTGGATGAGCGATCCGGTGGCATCGTAGAAGGCTTTGTATTCCGCGAATTTGCGAATAGCGTCTTCCTCAGTCTCCCCCACCACGACCGCTGCGGCGCAAATGAAGCGCAGGCTGCCTGGGTCGCGACCTTCACGAGCAGCGTCCTCACGAATACGCCGGACATTCTTTCTTGTCCCTTCTGCACCAGCACCTACGACGAAAATGACTTCCGCATGTCGTGCCGCGAATGCCCCCCCCCGGGCTGAAGCGCCTGCCTGAAGCAGAACGGGAACCCGTTGCGCGCTGGGCTCGGCAGTATGGCCGTCCGGAACGCGGTAGTACTGGCCTTCATGTCGTATAGGGTGAACTTTTGCCGGATCGGTGTAGATCCACTCACCTGAAGCCGTTTGGCGTCGGATGACAGCATCGTCTTCCCAGGATTTCAGCCACAACTTGTAGACGACGCTCATGAACTCGTCCGCCCGGTCGTAGCGTTCGTCATGGGGTATCTGATGGTCTAATCCAAGATTGCGAGCCGCACTTTCCTGCTGCGACGTCACAATGTTCCAGCCCAGACGGCCCTTTGTCAGATGGTCGAGCGTCGTCAGCTTGCGGGCGAGAAGATAGGGGTGCTCATACGTCGTGGACAGCGTGATGCCAAAACCAAGCGTCGTCGTCGCGGCGGCCATGGCGGACACCAGCAGAAGCGGATCGATCAGTGGGGACTGGATACCGTGCTTCAGGGCAGCGTCTGGACTGCCGCCGTAAACATCAATCTGGCCGAGGGCATCCGCGATAAACAGGGCATCGAACCCAGCGTCATCGAGTGTGCGTGCCAGGTCAGTCCAGTAGCTGATGTCCTTGTAACGATGTGTCTGGTCAGCGGGATGGCGCCACAGGCCGTAATTCAGGTGCGAGACCGTGGCCATCGTAAAGCCGTTGAGGATGATGTGCTGTCCCATTACGCCACCCCCACGCGCCACTGAGCAGGGGGCAGGATTCCATTGACAGCGTAATCCCCAACAACGCGTGTGCGATAGACACGGGGGTTGTGATTACCCAGTGTCCGAACGTTGCGCCAATGTCGATCCAATCCAACGACCCGCAAGGTTGCACCACCGCTTAGCGCGTCGAACAAAGCCGTGGTGGCTTCCAGAACCAGCGGCAAAATCCGATCCTGTACCTGCCAGACTTCGAGTTCAGCACGCGCAATCGTGAGGTCGATTTCCGAGGCAGGACTATCTGCAACGGCCTGAATGGCGCGGGCAGCGCGTTCAACAGCTGCACCGGCGATATAGGCGCCACTGAAGACATGACCGACAACTTCGAGTATTTGCGGATCTTCTGCGGGAAGGTCTGCATTCCCGTGGCTGAAGGTGCGTTTGCGGCGCCGCACGGCATCCGCTACGTCCGTTGCAGCGGAGCGCGCAATCCCGGCAACAGTCGCCAGATGATAGAGCTGGAAGAATGCCTGGGAGTGCGGGAAGGCCGTGTTGCCGTAACGCAGATCGGCGTCTTCGGTATGGACGTCACGGAAATGTGCCGTGCCGCTGGCGGTCAGGCGTTGCCCAACACCGTCCCAGTCATCCACAATTTCCAGGCCGGGATCATTGCGGGCAGCCAGTGTTTTGACGGTCTGGCCATCTTCCGTTGTGCCGGTAACAGTCAGCCAATCGGCATAGAGCGAACCGGTCGTAAAGAACTTCGAGCCGTTAATGACCCACTGGCCATCTTTCTGGGACAGGGTCGTGCTGAAAAGATCACGCTTTGACGCCGGGCCTTCAGCGGCTGCGGCCCCTGCGGTCTGTCCGGCTCCAAGCCGATCGAGCCATTTCGTACGATAGGGGCCATCGGGTTCGAACAGGAGATGCTCAACGAAGCCGAAATGGGCTCGGAGCGCCTGTGCAACGTTTGAATCGGCCTTGGCTAACGCCGTGATAAGAGAAAACAGATCCTCAAGACTGGCACCAAGGCCACCATGCACTACGGGAACGCGGAGCGCCGTGAAACCACTCTCCTTGAGAAGGCGTATCTGCTCGAAAGGAAGTTCGCGGTTCAGTTCAGCGTGAAGAGCCTGCTTCCGAATTTTTTCGAAAACGGCAGAAAAACGCTCGTGAAGCGGAGTATTTTCACGCGCATCCTGTCCCCAGAGAAGGGAGAGATTAGGAAGAGGAGCGGATATGTAGGTCATGGTGTCTACCTGTGGCGTGCGGTCCGAACAAAGGGAGTGAGAGCAGGGGAGAGCCCGGCATCATCGGAGGACAGGAACTGGCAAACACTACAGACATAAAACCATACCGTTTCGTTATTATTTAATATCAAATAAATTGTGTAGTGATTCTTTTGTTGTGTCAAACTCATGGTTATTAAATATTTTAACTATATTATATAGTTAAATTTATGTGTAGATAATTGAAAAAATCTGGTTTGTGACCGGGGTCTTTGGCTCGCGTAGCCTGCCGCCATCACAGGCTGCAGTATCGGTCGCTGTCCATTTCCGGGTGAAACTGAACTGCCGGTCAATATAAATATGCAATTTGTAACCAACGAACGGGAACGGCAAAATTCGTTGCACGACATGTTCCATCATCCTGTCGCTTTGATGGACTTCAGCGTCCAGCGCGCATGCCTGTTTTTATGAGACAGCTTTGAGGGATTGTTCTGCCAGTCTTGTGGGAGCCGACCTTACCGGAGGTCCGTCTTCTCAGCGTTTGTCTTGCGCTGCTTTGGAGCTGCAACCAATGTCGCATTCAAGATGTGACCTGACATCGGTAGATCAATGGTGTCCCGCAGGGTCGCATCAAAGCGGTTGAACAGCATGTCGATAACACCAGCTCAAATGAATCGCTCACGGAACAGCCAGGCCGTTTGGCGTCAGGCACGCGGTCCGACAGCCCAAGCGTCAGCAAACGCGTAAAGGATAGGCAATCGTTGATCAAATATTCCGTTCGTTCGTCGGACAAATTATTCAGCGCTTGGATCATCAGAATTTTGAACATCAACACCGGGTCAAACTGCGACCGTCCGCCTTTCCCCCATCCACATGGGCCAGAGACCCTTTCGGGTCAGGGCGGAACACTTCAAAATCCACAGTCGGGGAAAAGCTTTGAGTTAATCACAAACCCACGCAGGCGAGCCAGCTGCTCTACAACATCAAAGAAGTCCACCTGCTTCATGCGATCCTCTCCCCAATGTACGCGGAGGAAAACAGAATTACAGAGGCAACCTTAAAACCAAGGGGTTTTTCGAACCTCCAGCCGTCGTTATGATAGGCACTGAACGAGAGTGTCTTCTCTTTTCCGCCGAACCGATATTCCAGTCGCCAGATCTTAGCGCCATTCGGGCGAACAATAAGGTGCAAACCCTGCGCATCGCTAAGTTTATACTAAGATTCCCGCGGGAAAGATTTGCGGATTGCTACGTCTGTCAGCACCGATACTCCCACGCCTCAAACGATACCCCCATAGCTACCCCTTATCACGATTAAAGTTCATGTTTTGTTCTCATCATTAATGGACACAAACCCGATGAACGAAAAGGGCAGAAACGGCTGCCCTTGGTCAATAGCGTGTACTAATGGTGGGGGTATCGTTGGCGGAGAGAGTGGGATTCGAACCCACGGTACGCTATTAACGTACACACGCTTTCCAAGCGTGCGCCTTAAGCCGCTCGGCCATCTCTCCTGTCGAGCGAGGTGGTGTTTACGAAAGGTCTGTTTGAAGATCAACCCCTTATGCGGGCTTTTTCGACGAATTGTTCAATTAATTTGTGAGATTTTTCACCTACGCGGCTTTCAACACCCGAAGACACATCCACAGCGGGCGCTGAACTGGCATTAATAGCGTTTTGAACATTGGAAGGCGTCAGGCCACCTGCCAACATCCAGAAGGCTGGAGCCTTCCATTCCTGGGTCAAGGCCCAATCGAATGTGCGCCCAAGGCCGCCCGGACGATCGTCTCCATCCTGCCGGGGGGCTTCAATGACATATCCGTCAACCTCAGCGCGAACAGGAAGATCCGAAGCGGACTTCATCCCGCGTGCCAACCAGACGGGAAGTCCAAATCGACTTCTGATTTCTTTTGCACGCTCAACTGAATCGTAAATCTGCAAAACATTGAGCGGCACTGTTTCCAGAGTGTGCTCAATTGTTTTGTCATCGGCTTTGACGAACAACCCGACACGAGAGGATGTAAGACCGCCTGACACACTCTCATGCAACCGGCGGGCCTGTTCCGGCAAAACGTATCGCGGTGATGCCGGATGAAAGACGAAGCCAACCCAGTCTACGCCTAAACTGGCGCAAAGCTGCATGGTCGCGACATCTCGCACACCGCAGATTTTAACTCTCGTCATACGCTCGCAAGCTCAGCCATAATAGCTGCCGCAGCTTTTGCGGGATTGGGCGAACGCGTGATCGGGCGACCTACAACAATCCAGTCTGCTCCTGCTTTTGCTGCCTGAGTGGGCGTCATGATGCGCTTCTGGTCATTGGAAGCGGTACCCTCTGGCCGAATGCCAGGAACAACCAAAACCGGATCATCGCCCAAAGCGTCTCGCAAAAGAGCAATCTCATGTGCCGAGCATACAAGGCCATCCGCACCGGCACGAATGGCCAGTTTGCCAAGACCCAGAACCTGTTCCCGTGGCGTAGCCTCAACACCGGTTTCTCTGAGCCCGGCTTCATCCATGCTCGTCAGAACAGTTACGGCCAGCAGTTTGGGGCGCTTTTCGTCATTCGGAAAAGCCTGCTCCAAGGCTTCGCGGGACCGTGAGATCATCTCGGTGCCACCACAAGCATGAATTGTCGTCAGGGCAGGGCGCAGTGGCGCCAATGCAGACAGTCCCGAAGCTACAGTATTGGGAATATCATGCAGTTTGAGGTCCAGAAACAACTCATGCCCGGCAGACACAGACTTTACGGCATCCAGACCACAGGCATACGTAAACTCGAGGCCAAGCTTGATGGCATCAACAGCATGCCCAAGACTTGAAGACCACTCTTCTGCCTGCGTTCGACTGTTTGTATCAAAAGCGGCAATCAGCCGGGTGCGCTTGGTCATGGGTGCAGTCAGATCCGGTTTTCAGGTGAGGACACTGTTGTCGTAGCAGCAACAGGCGGTGTCTGGAGGCGATCAAGGCGCTGGTGCAGCTCAACAAGCTGGCTTTCCAGAGTGCGGACATGCGCTTCGGAGCGACGAGCTCGGGAGCGTTGACGAAACTCACCCACCCAGCCCGTGAGAAACCCGAAGATCAGCCCCACGACACCGATGCCCAGCGCGAGCGTACCCACGGACAGATGCCAGCCAAAAGAAATCAGCCAGATCGGCTCAAGGTCCGTGTTGCTCAGGGCGAATACGATCAATACGGCCAGAAAGATGACAATAAAAAGAAGTCTCAGCATAGGAATGTCCTATTCGTGCTGCCCGTGAGGCACGAACCGCACCACGGGAGGATTGATTTCCTGTCAGCACTCATGATGTGCTTGCGTCTGGAACATAACCAAGCACCGATGCTGACGTTCCTTTAAGGCGATAACATTCTCAGCGCCTCACTGAAAGGGAGAGCTATGTCCGAAGTCATCCCCCTCCGCCCGACACTTCCAAAAGCTGATCTTCTCTGGGCTGTCATTGCTTCACAGGGAAAGCGCAAAGTCGTCGCAGATATTCATCTATCCCAAAAGGCCGCTGAAGCTGACTGCCAGTGGCGCATGGCTCAGGTCAGGACTTACTCGCGATTTCTTATCAGTGAACAGCAGCCACCGCCCGTCTATCACATCGAGCGTATACGCCGGGCCGAATTACCTAAACGATGGGCACCGTTGCCAGCTTTGGGAATGCTACGTGGCAGGTTCATTTGAGATCAGCAGAAAGTGTTGCCGGGTAGCCAAAATGCCGCCCTCATGACACAAGACTATTTCAGACATGTTGCTGCGCTTTCAGACGACTACGCAGGACACCGTGCATAGCTTACAAGGTAAGGTCAGGATGAACGATCACGATCACGCAGACACACTTCAGGGCGCTTCGGGCGTTTCTGCAAGCCCGGCTGCTGCCCCTACACTCGTCCTTGGCTCTCAATACCTTCGCACACTGTCCATCGACGTACAGAATACGCCTGACATCTATCGCGATATTTCAGGCGAGCCCCATATCGGCATGACGGTAGACGTGACAGCCCGGCAGCTTCCGGGAGGGCACCCGAATTTCGAAGTCACGCTGGTAATCCGTGCTCAGGGTCTGGACGCCCCGCAGTCCGCCACACACAATGCCCGTACGCTTTATGAACTTCAGATCGCTTATGCGGGTCTCTTTGCGCTTTCCGGTCTGGTCACACAGGCAGATGTCGAACCTCTGCTGCTGGTCAATGCTCCTGGGTATCTGTTCCCGTCTGCAAGAATGATCCTGCTTAATACGATCCGGGAAGCAGGCTTCCCTGTGGGCAATATCCAACCGATCAACTTCCATGATCTCTGGCAAAGCCGCCGCACTCAACAGAACTGAAATACTGCTGGCACTGAAGTAAGAGTTTCGCGCAGAGGAAACGGTCCGCATGAGCCTGAAAGACTACATCCTAGCTTCCCCGGCTTTTTCCGGTAGCCGTCCCCCCGTGTGGGGACGCTTTGATGCGGAGTGGTACCGGACACGCTATGCTCACGTTCTGCGCGAAGAAAAGCTTCTGAGCGATGACGGTCTGCCGTTGAACCTCAGCAATGAGGCAATGGAAACTCACTGGCTTGAAAAAGGTGCCAGCAGAGGCCTCTCACCGAACCGGTTCTTTGATGAAGAATGGTATCTCCGTCAAAATCCGGACGTTCGAGACGGGATCGGTTACGGCGTCTTCAGCTGTGGCTTTCTGCACTATTGTGAAAGTGGCTTTCGCAGCCGCTCGCCACACTGGCTGTTTTCAGAAACGGACTACTTCAGCCGCAATCCAGACGTCAGTCAGCCGCAATCCAGACGTCAGTTTGCCTGTCCTGATCTCTCAAGGGTTCAGCAACGGGTATGATCATTACCTGACCGACGGCGAACACGAGCACAGACAGGCACATCCCTTTTTTGAAACTTCTGTCTTCCGGATGGCGAGCCTGAGCCGAGGCTTGTCATATGATTACGGAAAGGGAGACTTTCGGCAGTTCTTGATGTCATCTGAAGCAGGTCTGTGCCGTAGTTCCTGGTATTTCGATCCGGAGTGGTATCTCGCTACATATCCCGATGTCGCAAAAGCAGTAGAGCAGGGCCTCTTTCTCAACGCTCTTCATCACTACCTGACAAACTCAAATCCCGTCGCGTACAGTCCGAACCAATGGTTCAGCGAAGCGCACTATGCTCAGCTGTATCCAGATGTCGCCGCGATCGTAGCAGATGGTGGCTTCCGGAATGGGTACGAGCATTTCATCCGGTTTGGCGCACGGGAAATGCGTGTCCCGCAAACGGGGGTAGATCTCCAGGCGTTTGCTCACCACCCTGGCGTTCAAAGAAAGCTCAGGGAACGGCATTTCAGAGACATTTTTGCGCTCTGGGTACAATCACAGAGCACTCTTGGTGTAGAAGAAGACATCCCGGATGCAACGGCACAGCAGTACCAGAATTTGGACCTGCGACGCGCAGAAACACTTATTCCGTCCATCGTCAGAGCGCCTCTTGATTTCCGCCTTATTCGCCCGGCGGAAGTCAGTGTCATCATCCCAGTGGCTAACCAGTTTCTGGACACACTTTCCAGTCTCGCGGCCCTGCATGCCAACGGCGCAGGCACGCTCGATGTCATTATCGTTGACGCCGGATCAACGGATGAGACCGCGCAGATCGAGCGTTTTGTCAAAGGGATCCGCGTTCTGCGTCCCTCGTTCCGCGCGAGCAGCAGCGAACAGGTCAATCTGGGCGTAGAAGCAGCGCGCGCTCCCATTGTACTCCTGATAGAACCTGGAACGCAGCCCTTTCCGGGTACCATCAGAGCCGCGCTTCAGGCCTTCAAGACACCTGATATCTGGGCCGTTGGTGGGCAGTCCCTCGGTCTCGATGGACGCGTGCTGGAAGCTGGAACAGTCGTATGGCGTGATGCTTCTACGCTGCGGTTTGGGGCCGGCGCCAAAGCAAACGAACCCACGATCGGGTTCTGCCGTCAGGTAGACGCCATTTCGGTTGGCATGCTGTTTTGTCGGCGCCAGAAACTAGCAGAATGCGGCAGCATTGATCAGAATTGCATCGGCTCGGAAGCACGACTGCTTTCCCTCTGCCTGGCCTTGCGTCAACACGGCGGGAAAATCGTTTATGACCCGTCAATCCTTGATCGAACCAGACCACCAACCGCACTTCCAGGCGATTTCCTGACACGCAATCAGAACTGGTTGCGGCGGCGCTTCTCGTCCCTTCTTTCCAGACACCCCATGCAGGGCAGTTCACTGTTCAAGGCACGTTTTGCATCTGGCGTGCCAACCGTTCTTTTTCTGTGCGACAGACTGCCACATCGCTCGCTAGGGTCTCCCCATCTACGACGGCAGGATCTTGTTCTCGCACTAAGCCAGAAGGGGCACCACGTTACGGTCTTTCCAATCGACGGAGACGTCACGGATACTGTAACGACCGCTCTGGATTTTCCGGCCGACATCGAAATCATGAACGACAGCGATATTACCGAGCTGTCTGATTTCCTGCGCGACCGCAGCGGATCTTTTGACATGATCTGGGTAAGTGGCAGCAGCGCGCTTCGACGCACCGCTACAGTTCTTCGCGCACATGCTGCTACTCTGCCTGAACTAAACATCGTTCTGGACCTGGATGGAACAGGCGCGGAAGAGACATATCTCCGCAAACGGGTCGGGGCGGTTGATGATCGTGAGCAGATGCTCGATGATCTCGATCAGGAACTTGCAGATGCCTGGATGTGTCAGGTCCTGGTAACCAGCCATGAGACGGAAGCAGACAGTCTCCGTCAACTTGGCTACGGCAATGTCAGGCAGTTGGACCAACTGCCAGTTACCCCTCTCGCGAGTACGCCGGGCTTCAGTGAACGCTCCGGCATTCTGTTTGCCTTACCCGTACTTGATGCAGGAAATGCAGTACATGACGGCCTGAACTGGTTCATGCTCGACGTTATTCAGAAACTCGAGGGACGGCTTCCGCCAGACGCAACAGTTCTCATCGCGGGACAGATAGGGAACGATGTCGATCTGACACCCTACACGCGTGCCTCGCTTGTCGAGCCGTTGCAATCCCTGGTGAATATGAGCGCTCTGTATCGTTCTCGCCGTATCCTTGTTGATCCATCCCGCGTCATGAGCGCCTCTGCCAAGGAAATTCTTGAAGCTGCGGCTGCAGGTTTACCGGCAGTACTGACAGAAACAACACGAGCCCAGTTGAATTGGGAAGATGGGAAAGATTGCGTATCTGGCGGTTTCTGTGATCCCGACAGGTTTGCTGATGCAATCGTGCGCCTGTATCAGGATCAGGCACTTTGGAACGAAATCAGCAATCAGTCTCGTCACACAGTTTCCGAGACGTCGAAAGCAATCCGCTTCGACCAGCAGCTCAATGCCATTCTGGCATTGGCAAGCGGCCAGGACGCTCTGCCGGCTCAAACCCATCCGCCGCGTATGATCCGGCAAAACAAACCTGCAGGGCCCATTGCGCCTGCTCCGATCCGGCTGCAGCCCCGTAAAATATCTGACACCCCGACGCCAGCGCCAATCCCTGATGACGAAGATCACGGTGACGTAGCGTCGGCAAAAACACTCGCACCGCGCGTTGGAATTTCATTACCGCTTTCGGAACTTTGACCTAATGACGACCACTTCTCACATTTCCGCTCTGGATGCTGTCCTCTCACATATCGACACGTCTCTTGATGCCTCTGTCGAGCGGCTTTTCAGCCTCCTGAGAATTCCGAGCATCTCCACACAGCCATCACACGCTGCAGATTGCCGAAAAGCAGCGGAGTGGCTTCAGGCTGATATGGCAAGCATGGGTCTCACCGCGGATATACGTGAAGTTCGCTGGGCCGCGCCCGGACACCCGATGGTCGTGGCTCATGATTCTACCCAGGCAGGCAAGCCGCATGTCCTGTTCTACGGCCATTATGACGTGCAGCCGACTGACCCGGAAAATCTCTGGAAGGCGCCTCCCTTCGAACCAAGGCTTGTGGAAGAACCGTCTGGACGCAAGGTCATCGTGGCACGTGGGGCCAGCGATGATAAAGGTCAGGTCATGACCTTCCTAGAGGCTTGCCGGGCGTGGAAAATTGTCCACGGTTCCATCCCGGTGCAGGTCAGTGTTCTCCTGGAAGGTGAGGAAGAGTGCGGCGGAAGCAATCTCCTGCCATTCCTTCAGGAGAATGCTTCCGAACTGAAGGCCGATGTCGCTCTGGTATGCGACACGTCGATGGCCGACCGGCAGACCCCCGGCATTACAACCTCACTCCGAGGCATGATGGCGGAAGAAATCATCATCGAATGTGCCTCTCATGACCTACATTCAGGCATCTACGGCAACGCCGTAGCCAATCCTATTGCCCTGTTATGTCAGATTCTAGCTTCACTTCGCGATGCTGACGGACGTGTAACACTTCCTGGGTTCTACGACGGCATTCAAGACCCATCCCCAGAGACACGCGCACAGTGGAAAACACTGTTTCCAGATGATGCGGCCTTGCTGGAAGAAGCTGGCCTATCCGTCGCTGCCGGGGAAAAGGGCTATACCGCCATTGAGCAGACCTGGTGCCGCCCAAGTTGCGAAATTAATGGTATTTCTGGCGGATACGAAGGCGAGGGCTTCAAAACAGTCCTTCCCGCAAAAGCAATGGCAAAAGTGTCCTTCCGGCTTGTGCCCGGGCAGGACCCGGACAAAATCCGCGAAACCTTCCGCGCGCATGTGAATGCTGCCCTGCCAGCAGACGCCAAGATTACATTTACGGCGCATGGCGGCTCACCCGGCTTTGAAGTCTCTCGTGATAGTCGCTTTCTTGCTCCCACACTGAAAGCTCTAACTGACGAATGGGGCATCCCTGCCGCTACGATCGGCTGCGGTGGGTCCATCCCAGTGGCTGGCGAAGTACGGGACGCGTTAGGACTGGATGCACTCATGGTTGGCTTCGCACAATCTGATGACCGTATTCACTCTCCCAATGAGCAATACGGCCTGGACTCCTTCCACAAAGGTGTGAGGTCTTGGGCGCGCATCATTGCTTCCCTCGCAGACGCAGGCTGACATGAACGCTCCGATTGCCCTGACCCTCGGTGATCCGGCTGGGATAGGGCCGGAGCTGGCCGCCCTGGCCTGGTCGGCCCTGCGAGAAACAGGGCCAACTTTCTTCTGGCTTGGTGATCCAGCGCTTCTCAACGACGCGATACCCTTCAAGCTGATTGAAGGGCCGGAAGATGCTCAAGACGTGTTTTCCGATGCCTTGCCTGTTGTACCAGTTGAATGTTTGGCTCCCGTCGTTTCTGGAACGCCGGATTCACGCAATGCTTCTGCAGTCATTGCGAGCATTGAACAGGCCGTACGATATGTTCAGAGCGGGCAGGCGGCAGGCATCACGACCAACCCGATTGCCAAGCATATTCTGGCCTCAGCAGGATTTTCCTTTCCTGGGCACACAGAATTTCTGGCAGCGCTCTGTCATTGCGATGGGCAGGAAGTCATGATGCTGGCATCCCCTCATCTGAGGGTTGTGCCTGTGACGATCCATGTGTCTCTGCGCCAGGCAATCGAGAGCCTGACCACCGAGCGGATTGTTGCGGTCACGCTCGCCACGCACAAGGCTTTACAGAGTGACTTTGGTATCACTAAGCCGCGCCTGGCGATCGCTGGCCTAAACCCCCATGCTGGCGAAGAGGGCGTGATGGGCACGGAAGAAAAAACCATCATCGGCCCAGCTATAGCCATATTGAAGTCCCAAGGACTGACCGTAATGGGTCCGTTCCCACCAGACACAATGTTCAGCGCAACAGCGAGGCCGGGCTATGACGCAGCTATTTGTATGTATCATGATCAGGCGCTTATTCCCCTGAAAACGCTTGATATGGCTGAGGGCGTGAACGTCACCATTGGCTTGCCGATTATCAGGACGTCTCCAGATCACGGCACTGCCTTCGATATTGCGGGCCCGGTAGGACGTTCAGACAGTCAGGTTGATCCATCCAGCCTTCTCGCAGCACTCAGACTGGCAGATTCCATGTCCCGTCATAAAAAGGGAGACAACCGATGATTCGTCTTGGTGTTAATATCGATCATGTTGCCACCCTGCGAAACGCCCGCGGCGATGCATACCCAGACCCTGTAGAAGCCGCAAAGCTTGCCCTTAAATGGGGAGGAGACGGCATTACAGCGCATCTTCGGGAAGATCGTCGACACATCCGTGACGCAGACATGCCACGCCTCAAGGCACTCGCAGCACCGTTGAATTTCGAGATGGCTGCAACGCAGGAAATGGTTCGGATCGCTTGCCTGCTGAAGCCCCACGCATGCTGTCTGGTTCCGGAAAAACGTACGGAAGTGACGACAGAAGGCGGTCTGGACGTCGCAGGACATCGCGAAGTGCTGGCCCCGCGGATTGCGCGCCTGAAAGACGCGGGTATTCGGGTCTCTCTGTTCATTGATCCGGATCAGCGCCAGATCGAAGCTTCGGCGGAGCTTGGCGCAGCGGTTGTGGAACTTCACACAGGCGCTTATGCCCACAACAAGCCTGGAGAACTTGAGCGCCTTCAGCATGCCGCCGGAATCGTCACAGACTGTGGACTGGAACTCCATGCCGGTCACGGTCTGACTTATGACAACGTGACGCCTGTGGCCAAGCTTCCAGGACTGGCTGAGCTGAATATCGGGCATTTCCTGATCAGCCAGGCGGTTTTCGATGGCCTGGGCCCAGCCGTTCGTAAAATGAAATATCTGATCAACTGCCCATAAAAAAGAGCCGGGATAAATCCCGGCTTTTTCGTTCTTACTTTGCTGGCTGAATAACCGACTGTGTCTTGTCGTCGGTGAATTTCGGCACATATTTTCCGGACTGGTCGGAGTATGTGGCCGAGGTGCTCTGTGCCGGTGTTGCCGGTGGGTGGAAGGCTGACACCGGACCGAATGGACCTGCATTTACGCGATGCATCGTCGACTCTCTCTGGCGGGCACACCCACGGGTGATGATGGAGCATATACCGTCAGTGCCGATATATTCGTCGTCATTTCCCGTATAATGCACTTCGGAAACACGATCATGGTCCAGTCGAAGGACCATACGGCAAGTTGTGCCGCCGCCGCCAAAAGCAGACTGATAAATGCTGATAATGGACTGTGCAGGAATCAGACCTGAGTCAGAAGAAATGGTAGGTGTGCTCTGCGTACCATCATACTGCCAGATCTCTGTCGTATCGTTCAGCTTCTTGGTGCTTCCCGGAAGACCGGCGCAGGCCTGGAGATCGTAGCCCGTCATGCCGACCATCTCGAACTGGGCCTTGTGAGCGTTACGGGAATCAAAATAACCGCATCCGGAAAGAGCTGCCGTTGTGGCGAGAGCTCCGAGTGTACGGAAGAGGAAGGGGCGCATTCTGTCTCCTTTGCGCGGGGTCAGGATGGACTGCCCTAAACCAATCCGGACAGGACCGAATGGACAGGGCAAAATAGAAAGAGCCCGATTTCTACAACACGAAACCCATTCAGGGTAGGGGAGACGGGTTCCTTTAAGGGTAACGATGAGCTACAGGGCAAGACCTTGCCAAACACAGGAGTGCCACTCATGGCCGATATGACCCTTTCCGAAGTGACACGCCTTCAAACGACGCTGCAGCGTCTTCTGGGATCGCCGAAGCTCGCAGTCGTTAAGCCTGCACGTAAGGGAATGAGTGTTGAACTCGCCGTTTCAGGCGAAGTTATCGGCACGGTTCATCGTGACGAAGATGAAGGCGAAGTCTCATACGCCATTCACATCACAGTTCTTGAGGAAGATCTTCCTCCGGCCTGAACAGCCCTTATTTAGGGCCGAGGGGCAGACTGCGGTAATTCAAATCGCGTGATTTTCCAGCCCCAGTGCTCGAACTTCATGTGCAGAACGAACGGCGTCTGCCCGGGCTGGTCAACTTGTGCCTCAAATTTGTTCAGGCTTACGAAATGAGCATGCAGGCCACCAAGCACTGGCCAGCCCCCTCCCGAAGAATAACTGGAAGACCCTGCTGGCATCAGCTGATGCGCCGTTGACATGAGGGTCGTGGGAGAAAGCTCTGTATCGATGGCATTCGATATGGCATTTCCCGCAAATGAACTCCCAAAATCCGGAAGATCATCGTCTGAAGCAGGCACGGGCGGTCTGAACTGCTCCTTGAGAGAATGCGTCAGGGAACTCCAGTCCACATGGGGAATCAATCTGGCGGGATTATTGCCTTTCATGGCACGGTCAATGTCCCACAGCGCCAGAAACGGAGAAACAGCGTAAGCTGCCAGCACCGCACCAGCTGTAACACCCAGCCCCTGTCGGGCTCGGTATGATATTTTCCAGAAAGAATTTTTCACGCTCAAGCCTCCGCACAGGCCCTGAAAATCAGGGGAAGGTGGACATCCGTGAATCTAACGTCTTTCCGTCTGAAAAGTCAGCAATTATCTTGTACTGATGAACCTTGATTTTTCTGATGCCGAACTTGAGCGATATTCCCGTCATATTCTGCTTCCGCAGGTAGGCGCCACGGGGCAGGCTCGGGTCAGGCAGGCCTCGGTCCTGATTGTTGGGGCAGGAGGGCTAGGCGCTCCTCTGGCGCAGCAACTGGCCGCTTCTGGTGTCGGGCATATTGGCCTGATGGATCACGATCATCTGGAGCTCAGCAACCTACAGCGTCAGGTTCTCTACACGACACAGGACATTGGCCGCCCTAAAGCTAAAGCTGGCGCAGAACGGCTTGCAGCGCTCAATCCGTTGTCTCGCGTCACGGCGTACTGCACCCGTGCAACAGCAGAGACGCTGGACGAGCTTGTTCCGCACTACGACCTCATTTGCGACGGTACTGACAATTTTGAGACACGCCTTGCTGTCTCAGATGCCTGCGTAAAATATGGCCGAACACTTGTCTCTGGCGCCGTTCAGGGATTTTCCGGGCAATTGGCCGTTTTCAGACCTCAGACTGGCGGCCCCTGCTATCGCTGCCTGTTCCCCGAAGCCGCCCAGACCGAGGCCCCGACATGTGGCCAATCTGGAGTGCTCGGCGCAGCAACGGGCGTCATGGGGAGTTTGATGGCTGTTGAAGTGATGCGCGAGCTTATGCAGCTTGAAGGGCGGAATGAAACACGCCTCATGATCTGGGATGCTCTAGGCGCAACCATGCGGAGTTTTGCTCTGGCCCGGGATCCCTCCTGTCCAGTCCACACCCATAACGAAAGCACACCAGCGTGAAACCTCCTGTTTTTCTGACGCTGGCAGACGATTCCTGGCAACGCGCGCACTATGCTTTTATCGTCGCTGCTGGAATGCTCTCCCTAGGGCGTGCAGTTACAATTTTTGCTGGCGGCAAAAGTGTTCACGCACTGGCAAAAGACTGGTCAGGTCTCGCAGGCATTATTCCTGACGATGAACTTGCCGCTCGTGGTGTGCCGGGTTTCCGTGAGTTGCGGGACGCCTTGATCGAATTCGATGTAACACTGATGGCATGTGAAACAGGCCTGGCCCTCGCCGCCCTCGAACCAGACGCCCTTGTCGAAACCGTTTCTGTCCGGGGTATCGTAACCTTTCTGGAGCAGGCGGGAGACCGCCCGATCACGGCACTATGAGTTTCCACATACGAACAATTCGGAAGTTTTGTGATTTGGTGACTTGCCGAAACCCTTCACCCTTGGCAGGGATGCGGTCATGAGAACGCTTGTCACCCCTCTGTCCCGAACACTGCGCTGCCGTCAGTTTCTTCTGGCTGTCACGACTGGCACGGCTTTGCTGGCCATTCACCCCGCAGAAGCGCGCCATCACAAGCATGAGCACACGGCTAAAGCCGACGCCTCTGCAGCTGCCAAGACGACCCATGCGAAAAAGAAATCGGCAAAAGCCAAAAATGACAGTGCAGGGGCCGTCAAAACGACTCATCACGCATCGCATCACGGTTCGAGCAAGCATATCGCGCCTGTAGCGGCGGCCGGAGCCGGGGCGGCAGCAGCCGCTGCGGCCGCGAGCCAGCCCGCAACCGCAGCGGCAACGCCAGATGTTCCGCCCACCGACCCGACCGATAAAGGGAGCAACACGGGGCTACCTCTCCCCAGATACGCAGCCCTGCGTGCAGACAAGGTCTATATGCGGCGTGGGCCGGGTGATCGCTATCCCATCGACTGGGTTTATCATCGCCGTGGTCTCCCTGTTCAGATCGAGCGTGAATTCGATGTCTGGCGACTTGTCGAAGACTCCGACGGCCAGAAGGGATGGGTCCATCAGGCAACGCTGTACGGCAGCCGAACTTTCGTCATTCCGGGCTTGCCGCCTGAAGGCGTGAAAGCTCAGACGGGAGAGGCTTCCGCCAAGGACGGAGACCACATTGGCCGCGCAGATGCACGCGTTCTGGGTCACGTCGAGACGCAGGATGAAGCCCGCGCGCATAAAAGTGATGTTCTCCTCATGAGCCATCCGGAGGAAGACAGTAGCGTGGTTGCTGTCCTCCAGCCGGGAACCGTGGGCAACATCAAAGCCTGCCCACAAAGTTCTCAATGGTGCCACGTGGTCGTCAAAGGCTACGAGGGATGGCTGCCACGTCGTCTGTTCTGGGGACTTCTCCCAGGAGAGACGATTCAATCCAACTGATTTTTCTTGCGAGGACGCCAACACATGACATCCAGCTCCCATCATCGCCGTACGCGGATCGTCGCAACTCTTGGCCCGGCATCGTCCTCGCCTGAGATGATCTTTGCTCTGGCTGAAGCAGGGGTAAATGTCTTCCGTCTCAACTTCTCCCACGGCGCCCATGAAGACCACGGCGAGCGTCATGCGGCGATCCGGGCAGCAGAAGCGAAAGTTGGTCGACCACTCGCCATTCTTGCCGATCTTCAAGGGCCGAAACTGCGCGTAGGTGTTTTCGAAAATGGTCCGGTTATCCTCGAAGAAGGAAAGCCGTTCCGTTTGGATCTGGATAGAACACCCGGCACGGTAGACCGCGTCTGCCTGCCACACCCAGAAATCATTTCTGCCGCCAAGCCAGGCAGCCACCTCCTGCTCGATGACGGCAAGCTCAAGCTGCGCGTTGTCAACGTCATTGAAGGTGCTCTGGAAACGGAAGTTGTCATTGGCGGCAAGCTGTCTGAACGCAAGGGCGTAAATGTCCCTGACGTGACGCTTCCTATTCCGGCTTTGACCGAGAAAGATCGCAAGGACTTTGACTTCGCGCTTTCTCTGGGTGTGGATTTCATTGCGCTCTCCTTCGTACAGCGCCCGGAAGACGTCGAAGAAGCACGCAATATTGCCAAGGGCCGCGCAGCAATTGTGACGAAGCTCGAAAAGCCACAGGCAATGGATGACCTGGAGAGGATCGTTCGTCTCTCAGACGCGATCATGGTGGCGCGTGGCGATCTTGGTGTTGAACTGCCTCCGGAAGAAGTTCCAGTCGCACAGAAGCGCGCCATTGCTGAAGCGCGTCGTCAGTGCCGTCCGGTTATCGTGGCGACGCAGATGCTGGAAAGCATGATCGAAAGCCCAACGCCAACACGTGCCGAAGTTTCCGACGTATCCAACGCTGTCTATGATGGCGCTGATGCTGTGATGCTTTCGGCTGAAAGTGCTGCGGGCAAGTATCCGATTGAAGCAGTTTCCATCATGGCGCGTATTGCGTCTCGTGTTGAGCAGGACGTCGAATGGCGTCTGCGCATGGACCGCTCCCGCCCGAAGCCGGAAGGAACGGTTCAGGACGCGATTGTTCAGGCCGCCTGGCAAGTTAGCACCGCGCTGAATGCCCGGACCATTGGCGTTCGGACACAAGGCGGTGGTGGCGCCCTGCGCATGGCTCGTGAGCGTCCTCACTGCCCGATCCTGGCCGTCACACCTCATCAGGAAGTAGCTCGCCGTCTCTGTGTTGTTTGGGGTGTCTTCCCTCAGGTCGTAGAGAAAGAACACATTGCTCAGAGCATTGAGGAGCTGGCAGCTCCGACGGCTGCCATGGCACTGTCCATGAAGCTTTGTCGCAGCGGGGACCACGTTATCGTTCTGGCAGGGCTTCCTTACGGCGTGGCTGGAAGCACAAATACACTTCGCATCACAACGGCCTGATTTTAAAGAATTTTCCCTTCCTGCTATTTTTCAGGAAGGGAAAATTTTCAGGCCTGTCGATTTTCGATCAGCGTCCGCCGGATTGCCCGGCCTCGTTCAATCCGGCTCGTAATCGCTTCCTCATCCCCTGCACGTATCGCCTGCGCCATACCCTGGGCATCTGCGACAAAGCGATCCAAGGTCTCTAACAAGACATCCTTGTTGGCGATGAAGATATCTCGCCACATGACGGGATCAGAAGCCGCGATACGCGTGAAATCACGAAAACCCGATGCGGCATAATCGAGAACGGCTGCACGAATTTCTTCGGAAAGATTATCCGCCGTATCGCAGATCGTAAAAGCCAGCAGATGGGGAAGGTGACTCACCATGGCGCAGATACGGTCATGCTTGTCATCAGGAAGAATTTTTGTGCGAGCGCCACAAAGCTCCCACAGCTTCTGTATCTTCTCTATGGCAAGCTTATTTGCCCCCTCTGGCGGCACGAGCAGCGACCAGCGGTTCTCAAAAAGCGTCGCAAAACCAGCGTCCGGCCCTGAGTGCTCGGTTCCAGCCATAGGATGACCCGGAACATAGTCCACACCCGCAGGCAGGAGAGCCTGTATCGTAGGGCCGAGTTTTCCACGTACAGATGCAACATCCGTGAGGATTGCTCCCGGTCGCATGTGAGGCAGAATAGCGCGCGCTGTCGCTTCTACTGCACCGACGGGAACACAGATCATCACGCAGTCAGCCTGCGCTGCCAGCGCCATATCGTCTGTAACAACGTCTGCAAATCCAAGCTCGCGGACGCGATCAAGAACGGCAGGATTAATATCAGCCGCGATCAGCGTATCCGCTAGCGTGCCCATTTCTTTCCCCCGCCGCAGGACAGAGGAACCGATCAAACCGGGACCAATAACGGCCAGAGAACGGAAAAGGGGCATCACAGAACGCGCGGCGCGGTTGCGAAAGCGGCGTCGTCCTCTTTTTCAGCTTTTTGATGAGATGATCCGTCTTTTCCCGCAGCCCCAGCTATCGCAGACGTTCTGGCCTTTTTCAGGACCGACGTAACGGTGTCTTCAGGAGCACCGGCAAGAGTAGCCCGTTCTTTGCGAAGACGATTCATCTCTACAACCTGCCATCCAAGAAGAACGGGGATACCGATCAGGATATCACGCCCACGGCGGAGCAGAGACAGGCTTAGGGAGATCTGTGAGTCTATTCCGAAGATCAGGCCAAGCGCCACATAGGCGGCTTCTTGCACACCAAGTGCCGCCGGAACAAGAAATCCTGCTGACATGATCCCGCACACCACGCCTTCAATGGCGAGAGCAGACAAAAACCCGACGTGAGCGCCTAACAGCTCCAGCGCCGTCCATGTGGCGGCTGCACCACCGACCCAGCAACTGAAATGCACGATCGCGCCCAGCATAATGCGATCCGGGCGCCCCCAAAGCGATTCCAGCCGCGCCTGAAAAATGTCCGTATTTCCGATGAGGCTTTCTCGCCAGTCAGAGGCGATATGACGCCCGAAGAACATGGCGGCCTTGCGTACCATCGATCCGCCGCGGTGCTGCGTCCAGATGAAACCGGCAATGCCGAGAGAGAGCAGCACCATGCCGCCCATCAGCGGCCAGATAAACCGCGCGGCTCCCTGATGACCAACGAGGCAGAGAATCGCAACAAGAATGAAGGCGATCTGCCCCAGAACCTCTGTTGTGATGTCGACCAGATTGGCCGCCACACCTTCTGGCCAGTGAAGATCTTCACCATCAACGTCCCGAGCCTGATGCCCTGCCAGGGTTGCACGAACGCCGAGGACCATTCCGCCCAGCTGGGAAAAGGGAAGGCAGGCACCCGCTGCATCACGGACAAATCGTGCGCCGGTCAATCGTGCCAGACCGATCTGCGGTACGGCTGCCTTCCAGGCGATGCCGAGACCGACATCCAGAACAAGCTGGATCAGCACCAGAAGGAAGAAACCTCCGACGCCAACTTTTCCTAGAGCTTCCATGACTGGCTGGATGCCTGCCTTGGCGGCAATGAATGTGAAAAGAGCCACACCCAGAAGGGAGAGAATAATAGGGAGAGTTTTTTTCAACGTCTTCGTCACATACCGTTCGCAACACGCTCTAACCCACAGCTCTGCAATATTCCAGCCTTGCAGACGCTTTCCCCCGAAAGCCACCGGCAGTATGGTGGCCGAAAAATTTCAACCTGTTGCTGATGAGCCGAGGAGAAGATTGCCACCATGAACGATGTCACACTCGTTACAGGGGCTACCGGGTTCGTTGGTTCTGCTGTTGCCCGCGTACTCCGGGAACGTGGGCACCGCCTGCGTTTGTTCGTTCGGGAAAACTCGGACCGTTCCAACATTGCAGAGCTCGACGCGGAACTTGCCATCGGGGATCTGTCTGATCCGACGACCCTTCCTGCCGCTCTCAAAGGTGTGAAGATCCTTTTTCACGTCGCTGCCGACTACCGACTCTGGGTCCCGGACCCTTCGGTCATGATGAAAGCGAACGTAAACGGCACACGGAACCTGATGCTCGCAGCTCTTGAGGCCGGGGTAGAAAAGATCGTTTACTGCTCTTCCGTAGCAGCACTTGGCCTAAGCAAAGACGGCACACCTGCTGACGAGGAAACATACGTCACGGAAAGCAGTGTCATCGGCACGTACAAACTGTCCAAGTATCGTGCTGAACAGGAAGTACTGAAGCTGGTCCGGGAAAAAGGTCTCCCAGCGATTATCGTCAATCCCTCCACGCCCATTGGTCCGCGCGATATCAAGCCAACCCCCACGGGGCAGATGATTCTAGACTGCGCCTCCGGCAGGATGCCCGCATACGTCGAGACCGGATTGAACATCGTTCACGTGGACGATGTCGCAGAAGGCCATGTTCTGGCTCTGGAACGCGGCAAGATCGGCGAAAAATATATTCTCGGTGGCGAGAACATGATGTTGGGAGACCTCTTCAGGCTCACCAGCGAAATCGCCTGCGTCAAGCCGCCTCGGGTCAAGCTCAAGCAATCCTGGCTCTATCCAGTCGCGGTCGTCTCTGAATGGCTTGCACGAGGATTTGGGATTGAGCCCCGCGTGACGCGCGAAACACTCGCCATGTCCCGGAAGCTCATGTTCTTCTCATCGCTCAAGGCTCAGAGAGAACTGGGCTATGCGCCGCGCCCTGCACGGGATGCGATCGCGGATGCGATTTCATGGTTCCGACTGCATGGACGTATGAAATAATGCTGTTTGGAAGCGCACTTACCAGTCTTGGGGCTTGGATTTATCTTTCACTCTTCCATGGAAAATTCTGGCAGGGTGGCCCAACTCTCAAAGCAGGTTCGTCGCCCCCGTGCGCCCCGGATGTTGCAATCGTGGTGCCCGCGCGTGACGAAGCTGAGTCTATCCAGTCGTGTCTGACATCTCTTTTGCAACAGGACTACGACGGCAAACTTTCTGTCATTCTCGTAGATGACAACAGCACGGACGGAACGGGAGATCTGGCACGCGCCGTTCCCGACCCTCATAACCGGCTGATTGTTCTCACTGGTGCCCCACGACCACCCGGATGGAGTGGCAAGCTATGGGCTGTTAACCAGGGCGCCCAAAAGGCCCTTAACCATATTGGACCGTACGGCTACATTCTGTTTACCGATGCCGATATCATGCATGCGCCCCAGCACTTGGCCACCCTTCTGGCCAAGGCGCGTGAAGACGATCTCGACATGGTTTCAGAGATGGTTGCCCTTAACTGCGAAAGTTCAGCCGAGCGGTTTCTTGTTCCGGCTTTCGTCTATTTCTTCGCCATGCTCTATCCGTTTGCCTGGACAGCCAGTGAACGGTCACGCATTGCGGGAGCAGCAGGGGGAACAATCCTTCTCCGTCGACGCGCTTTGGAGCGCATCGGTGGCATTGAAGCCATCCGGGGCGCACTGATTGATGACTGCACACTCGCAGCGCATGTCAAACGATCGGGTGGCAGGCTCTATCTGGGGCATAGCGAACTTGCATGGTCAGTGCGTCCCTATCGCGGAGCCAAAGACATCTGGGAAATGATTGCCCGGACAGCTTACGTCCAGCTTCGCCAGTCTCCGTTGCTGTTGCTTGCGACCATTCTGGGAATGACGCTGATCTGGCTTCTCCCTGTCGGTCTGGCGCTTTTTGGCAAGGGGCGTACGAGGAAAGTCGGACTTCTGACCTATCTCGTGTCTTGCGCAACCTTTCTGCCAACTTTGAAGCGGTTCGGTCTTCCACTATGGCGAGCATTACCGCTGCCATTCGTTGCGGCTTTTTATATGGCTGCCACCGTTGGTTCTGCCATAGACCACCATAGAGGCGTCGGCGTACGCTGGAAAAATCGTTCCTATACGGATGAGGCATCGTGACAGAAGACATCTGGGGGACGAAAGACGTCACCTCCGCCAAAGGCAAAACTGACGAAAATTTCCCCGTCGGCTCTCTACTGATTTCCCGGCGCCTGCGCCCATATGTTCACACATATTATAATTTCGCCCGCGTCGCCGATGATATGGTGGACACTCCTGACCTGACGCCGCAGCAGAAAATTGCGCGGCTGAAAGGGATGGCTGCCGTCATTCGGGGGGAAATCCAGGCGCCTCAAAGAGCAGATGCACAGACAGCCGTAAAATTAAGAGAGGTGCTTCTCAAAACAGGCGTTCCTCTGGAGACGGCAACGGATCTTCTTGAAGCATTCTGTATGGATGCAGAAAAGACACGTTACGAGAGCTGGCAGGAACTCCTGCATTACTGCCGGTATTCGGCCAACCCGGTTGGGCGCTTTCTTCTACTGCTACACGCAGAAGGGCAGGAGACCTTGGCACCATCAGACGCACTGTGTTCCGCATTGCAGGTCATCAACCATCTCCAGGATGCGTCTGAAGATCTGAAAACGCTGGATCGATGCTACATTCCGCTTCCTTGGCTCGCAGAAGAAGGCGTTACAATCGACGATCTTCGGCTTGTTCGAAGCAAACCAGGTCTACGCCGCGTTTTTGATAGAATGCTGGATGGCGTAGACACACTGAATCGCGAAGCCCGCGGACTACCGATGCTGATCAAGGATCGCCGGATGCGGCTTGAAGCTGCTGTTATCGTAGAGCTATCGCATATTCTGACGCGCAAACTAAGACGTCAGGACCCTGTCGCAGAACGTGTGTCTCTTACGAAATCAGACGGTGTAAAGGCATTGCTTCTGGCTATGCGCTACTTTCCGTCGAACTAAATAGGGTGAGGGAAGGCTTCAGACCTTCCCTCAGGCAGATCAGCCGACAATACGGTCGAGCGCTGCACAGAACTTTTTCATGTCGCTCATGGAGCCAACCGTAATACGGGAGGCATTCGGCCAGATCGGCCAAGAGCGACCAATGATAATATTTTCCTTCAGGAAAGCATCCTTGATCGGTGCAGCAGGGCGCTTCCAGTCAATAACGAACATATTCGCGTCAGACGGAATGAAGCTGATACCCTTCTTCTGAAGGTGCTCATAGGTCATGGCGCGTGCCGCATCCATCTCACGACGGCGTGCCGCAATATCCGACGCCATGGTCAGGCTCTTCGTACCGCAAATGACCGCAGGGATCGGCAGCATGTGAGTCTGGTTTACACCGTCATAGCGCATCATCTTCTCATGCAGAGCCGGAGGAGCCATGCTGAAGCCAAGTCGCAGGCCAGCCATCGCGAACATCTTCGAGAAGGTCCGCAGGACAACTACATCGCGTCCTTCAGCAACGAGCGAAACGGCGCTCGGGGCGTCAGAGAAATGGATGTAGGCTTCATCAACCAGAACAATGGAGTCTTTCGGCTTGTTCGCAACCAGCCAGCGAATATCTTCTAGCGGGGTGATGGTGCCGGTCGGGTTGTTCGGTGAGCAGATGTAGTAGACGCCGGCATTCGGATTAGCCTTCAGCATCGCCTTCACATCGGTCTTATAACCGTTCGATGCGTCCAGCGGCACCTTGGCCAGCGGAATCTTGAGCCACTCAGAAGCCACCCATCCGGCTTCGTAGCTTGGGTCTGCTGTGACCAGACCACGCGTCGGGGAACAGAACGTCACGATCGTACGACAGAGCGGATCAGAAGAGCCACCCCATGGCAGAATGCAATTTTCTGGGACGTTGTCGATCTTGGCGGCTGTGCGGATCAGATCTTCACGGGTATGGCCGCTCGGATCATACCGGTTTCCCTCGAAAACGGCAGCGGCACCCGCCTTGGCAGCGGCTGGAAAAGGACCGGTCCAACATTCATTGCTACCGATGCGGACCATCTTGGTGACATCACCGGGCGGCAGCGCGGTGAGGGGGGAAGCCTCCGCACGCCCAACAAGGGACCGAACTGCCATGCCTGCACTCATTAGTGCAGCCACGCGGCCCAGACTACGACGGGAATAACCGCGTGAGAGAAGATCGTCTTTTGCTTCAGGGGACAGGCAGTCGGTCATGCTCGGCTCACGCTCCTAGTGTGTCTGAAAACATACTAGAAACGAAACGATCTGTCTGTCAAAGCCCGAAATGAAATCGGATTTCAGTATTCTGGTTTCTGCTTGTCCACGGGGATAGAGGTCAGCTTCCCCTCAACGCCCGCATAGGTCAGCAGAAGAACGGTCGGGACATCTCCTGACACACCACGGTGCACATCATTCACTGACTCCGCAAAGGCCTCGCCCTGATGAAAGGTTCTGGTTTTGCCACTCTCACGGTCTTCAATTTTCAGAGTTCCCTGCAGGACATAGCCAGCGTTTGGAAATGGATGGACATGCCAGGGCAGGGCCGTGTGAGGCGGAATGGTGAGCCGGATCATACTCAGTTCTGGCTGAGAGGTGGAATACGGCGTGTAGGTTACTCCGTTCCAGGAATGGGATGCGTTCAGCAGGTGATCAGCATGGGCGGTGGCTGTCGACGATTCTGCATGGGCAACTGAACCCGCAGTCAGGCAGGACAGAAGGATCAGAGACAAACGGAAATTCATCGGATACTCCTTTGGGCAGAGTGTTGCCATTTGGCATCATACAAACGTATGGCATCCCATTCCGTTCGTGTCGGCTTTGTGACATCCCGGTTTGGGGCTAGAACGCAGAATTTCTGAAACAGAACAGGTGACAGACATGGTTTTCAGCAGGGCGCGTGCTTTTTCTGGTCTTCCCTGCGCGCAGGCCGATCTTGACCATGTTGCGCACATTGTCACAGCCTCCGGGACGTCTTTTGCCAGAGGTATGAAGGTCTTACCGGCGGCAAGACGGCAGGCCATGTTTGCAATCTATGCGTTCTGCCGGCAGGTCGACGACATTGCGGATGGTGACACAAATGTCGCTGACCCCGCACAGGCCCTGCAGGAATGGCATGAACGCATAGACCGCCTGTATCAGGGGGAAACGCAGGACGCACTCGATCGTGTTCTTGTGGCAGCAATTTTCAGGTTCCAGCTCCAAGCCAAGGATTTTCACGCTGTTATTGACGGGATGGCCATGGACTGCGGCGCCCCGATTGTTGCACCTGACGAGAAAACCTTGGATCTGTACTGCGATCGTGTTGCGTCAGCCGTAGGTCGCCTCTCGGTTCGTGCCTTCGGGGACTCTTCCTCTGCGGCTGACCGTGTGTCCAAACATCTGGGGCGGGCCCTCCAGCTTACCAACATTCTTCGCGACATTGCTGAAGATGCAGCGCGGGACCGGCTGTACCTTCCGTCAGAACTGCTGGAACGTTTCAACGTACCCACCAATCCGAAAGAAGCTCTGTACGCACACGGCCTGGATGATGTGGCACGGATCCTGAGCCGCCGCGCTCATGATCATTTCCGGGAAGCACGCAGTGCAATGAAAGAATGCGATAGCACCGCCATGCGTCCAGCACGCATGATGGCAGCGTCTTATGAGCCAGTTCTGAACGCACTCGAAAAGCGTGGATGGAAAAATCCGGAGCTTTCTCCGAAAGTCAGTAAGGGCTGGCGGGCAGTGCGCGCCCTGGCGGCATACGTGAAGTAAGCCCGATGAGCCACGTTCATATTATTGGCGGAGGCCTGTCCGGCCTGTCTGCTGCCGTAGAACTTGCTGCCCAGGCCCAGGTCACGATTTATGAAGCAGGCCCTGCCTGTGGCGGACGCGCACGCTCTTTTCATGACCGCACGCTCGATACCCTGATCGACAACGGCAACCATCTGCTGCTGTCGGCCAACGGCCTGACATTCCGGTATCTGGATATTCTCGGCGCCCGTCACACACTGGCAGGGCCTGGTATTCCGATCTTTCCTTACTATGATCTGGCAGAAGATCTGGCTTGGACCCTACGCCTTTCCAAAGGAAAAGTCCCATTCTGGGCATTACCTGGCGGTCGCCGCGTTCCAGGGATGAAGCTTTCCGAACTGGCATCCCTCGGACGTTTCCTGAAGGCTGATGACACAACGGTTGTGGAGGAATGCCTGAAGCCCGGTCAGTTGAGTCGACGCCTTCTGGAGCCTTTCGCCATCTCGGTTCTGAACACGGACCTGCACACTGGCAGTGCACTGTTGTTGGGAAACGTCATCCGGAAGTCTCTGGCACAAGGCGGTATGGCCTGCTGCCCCTGGTTTCCCAAAATTGGCCTCTCTGAAACACTGGTCGACCCAGCGATTTCATACCTGAACCGGTATCATGCGACGGTCCGCACGGGCGTTCGTGTTAGTACCATCATCAGAGAGAATGGTCGTGCGACTGCCATCGAGACGACGGAAGGCCGCATTGAGCTTGGTCCGGAAGACCACGTCATTGTCGCTACACCCGCTCCAGTCACCCAAAACCTGCTGCCGGAACTGGTTGTGCCAGACGCATTCGAGAGCATTGCAAACGCGCATTTCAAACTTGCTGCGCCCGTAGAGGCGAGGGGCGTCGTCGCTCAGGCAGGTTTTGTAGGTCTCGTGGGTGGTATTTCGGAGTGGATCTTTCTGAAAGGCGACGTCCTTTCCGTCACGGTCAGCGCCGCTAATCGCTACGCAGATCGGGACAGCAACGAGATGCTCGCCACCATCTGGTCTGAAATCCGACGCGCTCTTGATCCTATCCTGCCTCAGCCACTCCCGGTCGCGATGCCACCTGCTAGGCTGCTACGGGAAAAACGCGCTACATTCGCCGCGACACCAGAACAAAACCGCCGTCGCCCCAAAGCGAAGACAGACACCGCCAATATGGCGCTGGCGGGAGACTGGACGGATACGGGGCTTCCCTCAACAATCGAAGGGGCCATTCAATCCGGGCTGGCAGCTGTCAGCGCTCTGGGTTTCCGTTCTGCCGTGAAAAACACGGAAACGTGATGAGTGCTCTCCAAACCATGGCTGTAACACAACTCCCGATAATGAGGGCTGCATGTCCCGGGAGACCTGAACAATGCTGATCTATCCTGATGAAAAGGAGGACCGTGTGAGCGAGACCCTTTCCCACAAGCCTGTCGACGCCGAAAACGTCAACCGTGCCATTGAGGGGGCCCATGCCGCTCTGGGCAATCGCCAGAAAAACGACGGACACTGGGTTTTTGAACTTGAGGCAGACGCGACCATTCCTGCCGAATACGTTCTGCTAGAGCATTATCTTGATCGTATTGATCAGGAAAAGCAGGACAAGATCGGCATTTATCTGCGCCGCATTCAGGGCGAACATGGGGGCTGGCCGCTTTATTTTGGTGGCGGCTTTGACTTGTCCGCAAGTGTAAAAGCTTACTTCGCGCTCAAGGCCATCGGGGACAGTATAGACGCACCACATATGCGTCGCGCCCGCGAAGCCATCCTGGACCACGGTGGGGCCGCCCGGTCCAATGTGTTCACACGCATTCAGCTTGCCCTGTATGGTGAAGTGCCTTGGGATGCCACGCCTGTCATGCCGGTTGAGCTCATGCTGCTCCCGCGGAAGGCATTCTTCTCAGTCTGGAACATGTCGTACTGGTCACGATGCGTGCTGGCGCCGATGCTGGCAGTGGGGGCTATGAAGCCTACTGCCATCAATCCGCGTGGCATTCATATCCAGGAACTGTTCGTCAAACCACCTGAGCTGGTCAAGGACTGGATCCGGGGTCCATACCGCTCAATCTGGGGACGGGCTTTCAAACATCTGGACTCTGCGCTTCGGCCTGTCCTGCCGCTCATTCCTAACCGCATCCATGAGAAGGCTATCAAGGCTGCCATCAGCTTTATCGAACCACGCCTGAGTCGTGGCGGCCTTGGAGCGATCTACCCTGCCATGGCCAACGTGGTCATGATGTATCGCGCGCTTGGCGTTCCCGACAGCGATCCGCGCGTGGTCACGGCATGGGAGTCCATTCAGGACCTTCTTGTTCAAAAAGAAGACGAAATTTACTGCCAACCCTGCGTCTCACCTGTGTGGGATACAGGACTGTCAGGGCTTGCCATGATGGAAGCGGCATCCGGTGCTCATCCCACCAAACGGGACGAAACCATCGCAAAGCTCAAGAAAAGCGCTGAATGGCTGCGGGACCGCCAGATCCTGGATGTCAAAGGAGACTGGGCAGTCAACACACCCAATTTACGTCCGGGTGGTTGGGCTTTCCAGTATGAAAACGATTACTACCCGGATGTGGATGATACGGCTGTTGTCGGTATGCTTCTGCATCGTGTTGATCCTGAAGAGAACCGTGAAGCCATTGAACGCGCACGGGAATGGATCATTGGAATGCAAAGCACCAATGGTGGGTGGGGCGCGTTCGACATCGATAATGATCTCGAAATGCTGAACCATATTCCGTTCTCGGATCATGGCGCGCTTCTGGACCCACCAACTGCCGATGTGTCCGCACGGTGCATTTCTTTCCTGTGTCAGCTTGGCCATCCGGAAGACCGGCCAGTCATCGACAAGGCACTGGATTACCTGCGCAAAGAGCAGGAAAAAGAAGGCTGCTGGTTCGGTCGCTGGGGCACGAACTATATCTACGGCACCTGGTCTGTTCTCTGCGCCCTGAACATTGCGGGCATCTCCTATGATGACCCGATGGTGAAGCGCGCCGTCACATGGCTGGAAGACGTTCAGCGTGCTGATGGCGGATGGGGCGAAGATTGCGCAACCTATGAAGGCGCGCCTCCAGGCACGTACAAGGAGAGCCTGCCGTCACAAACCGCCTGGGCTGTTCTCGCGCTGATGGCTGTGGGCCGCCGTGACAGTGAAGCCGTTAAGCGTGGCATCAACTTCCTGACATCAAAGCAGGATGATAACGGCGAATGGCAGGAAGACGCCTATAACGCTGTTGGCTTCCCGAAGGTCTTTTACCTCCGCTATCACGGCTATAAGCAGTTCTTCCCGCTTCAGGCTCTGTCGCGTTACCGCAATCTGGGAACCAGCAACACCGGTCGCGTGGAATACGGTTTCTGATGCTGGGTGTTCTAGTCGGAATGAAGCAGGAAGCGCGCATCATTCGCCGCTTCCTGCCGGACGCACCGATTGCTTTGAGCAACGCTACAGCATCAGGCGCTGTGGCTGGAGCCGAGAGGCTTCTGCGCGCTGGAGCAACACGTCTGCTATCTTTCGGATGCGCTGGCGGACTATCAACCAGCGTAAAACCCGGCACGATTATCGTGGCAGATTGTGTTGTCATGAGCGACTCAAGCTACGAGGCCGATGCGGGTCTGAGCAGGCAGTTCGGGGCAGACCATGCCCGCCAAGGACGCATTCTTCATAGCGACAGCCTCATCGAAACGGCGGAAGAAAAATCCCGTCTCTACGAGACTACAGGCTGCATCGCCGTCGATATGGAAAGCGGCGCAATAGCCAGAACCGGCAAGCCTTTCGCAGTCCTTCGTGTCGTCTGCGATGATTCAGCCCGCAGCCTGCCGCCAGCTGCACGGGATGGCCTCAAGGATGGCGCCATCCATTTTGGCGGACTGTTGTCCTCTCTCGTCAGGCAGCCGTCGCAGATTCCTGCGCTCATCGAGCTGGGCAAGGATGCTGCTATGGCACAGAAAGCAATGGCTTTATTTCTGGAAGCCCATCCGCCGCAGCTGTGAGAAAACTCTAGCTCCTGCAAAAGTCGCCAGAACGCCTGCGGGCACCAGCCAAGGGAAGGCGATGGGATGACCTTCAATCCTGACCATCGCCAGACCGGCCAAAACAACAACGGCTGTTATAAAACCGGCAATCCCATTTGCCTCATCTCGTGAATGTCCGACCATCGCCAGCAAAAACACTCCAAGCGTCGCACCATAGCTGTAAGACGCGATTGAGAGCCCGAACACGACGGCAGAGCCTGTCGGATGAGAGAAAGACAGCGCGGTCACAACAAGCAGAACGGCCCAGAAACACGTCGCCGTCCGCAGGGACAGCGTCTTCTTCGGAAAAAAATCGCTTTTTGTCGCGGCTGCCATTGAATTCATGGCGCTGGAAAGAGATCCCATTGTCGCAGCAAGAATGCCAGCTACGAGCAGTCCGCGCAGAATAGGGGGCAATGTCAGAACAAACTGCGGGAAGAGTGCATCTGGAGCACCATGATAATCAGGCCAAAGCGCTCTTAACCCCACCCCGACAAATGAAAGTAGGGCGAACAGCAACGCCACGACAAACACACTTCCAATCATCGCTGCCCGCGCGCCTTTGAGCGTCTTTGCTGCGAGGCAACGCTGAAGCATGAGTTGGTCTGTACCGTGTGAAGCAAGGGAGAGAATTGCGCCGCCAACAACAGCTCCCGCTACGGAGAAAGGATTGGTGAAGACTGGCAATCCCCCGGTAAACATGGGAGCTACATGAAAAATATCAGTCCCTGAGCGGCTGAACAGCACGACCCCACACGCGACACTGCCGCCGAGATAAAGAAGCAATTGAAGCGTGTCGGACCAGACGACAGCTTTCAGACCGCCCGCCAGCGTGTAAGCCAGCGTGAGAATGACAATCCCCATGAGCAGGACAATATCCGGAATGGGATAGCCGATACTCGCACACAACAGGGAAACCGGAATCATGCCGGCGTACAAACGTACACCCTCGGCAAGAAGACGCGTCAGCAGGAACGTGCCAGACACCAGCTTCTGAAGACGCGTTCCGAACCGCTGGCCAACATACCGATAGATGGATGTCGCGCCCCGCTCATGCAGAGGCAGAAACCACCAGGCGACAGCCACGCGTCCGAGCAGATACCCGACTGCCAGTCCCAGAAAGACATATCCGTGAAGGTACGCCACGCCAGGAACACTGACGATCGTCAATGTGGATGTCTCGGTTGCAACTAACGAGAGGCAGATAGCCCAGGGCGGAAGATCTTTATGAGGTTGCCGCGCCAGAGTGAGCGCAAAAAGCGGCAACGACACGAGGTAAAGCAGGATGACAATAAGGCTCTGGATCATCCTGTCCGTTCTGTAGGTGGAACGTGATCCGGTCAAGCACCGGAACTGGCGAGCGCCTTTAAAAAAGCGCTCGTCAGTTCAACGATCAGCCTTCGTCGCTTAGTCGCTCGGGGCGGAAACCCGTGGCAATGACATAAAGTTCGCTTGATTCCTTACGAGAGGCAGGCGGCTTAACATGCTTGACCGAAGAGAAGGCTTTCTTCATGGATTCAAGCATCTGTTTTTCAGAGCCACCCTGAAAGACCTTGGCCACGAAGCTTCCACCTTCAGCCAGAACCTGAACTGCAAAATCCAGCGCACCCTCTGCCAGTCCCATAATCCGCATATGGTCTGTTGCGGCATGGCCCGTTGTGTTGGGAGCCATATCAGACATGACGAGGTCTGCTGGGCCGCCGAGAATTTCTTTGAGGCGATCAGGCATTTCCGGATCCGTAAAATCACCTTCAATGATCTCGGCACCGCTGACAGGATCGACAGGCAGGAGGTCCACGCCTGCAATGTTGCCAGCACCACGTTTTACAGCAACCTGAGACCAGCCGCCTGGGGCCGCTCCCAGATCGATGACGCGCGCACCGGGCTTGATGATGTGAAACCGATCATCGATTTCGATAAGCTTAAAGGCTGCACGTGAACGCCAGCCCTGTTTACGGGCTGCCGCGACATAGGGGTCGTTGAGCTGCCGGTTTAACCAGCGCTGCTGTGCCGTGGTGCGCCCACGAGCTGTTCTAAGGGTGACGACCTTATTACGGGCCGTCTGTGAAGTAGAGGCGTCCTGAGTAGCGTCAGCTGCACCTGGTGCGGCAGCACTCTTGAGAGCTTTTCCAGGGATGCGCTTGGGTCCCGTATCCTTTTTGGAAGAACCGGAGCGGGATCTGGGCGGCTTCATATCGTGGCGTAATTCCCGAGAGGGCCCCTCGAACGGGGCGTTACATGTCGATGGGTCCTGCGGCGTTCTCTAGTGAAACGCTGACCATGATCGCGGGCCATACGCAGCAGCATGCCATCACGCAACCCCCGATCGGCAATCGTGACCTCTTCTATAGGCCAAGTCCGATGAATTGCCTCGAAAATTGCACATCCGGGAAGAACATACTTTACGCGATCCTGTCCGACACAGGGATGCATCGCCAAATGATCGCGCGAAAGGCTCCGGAGCGTATCGATGGCACTTCGCATGATTTGCCCCGGCAAAGTCAGGCCATCAATCGCCGCGCGATTATAACGGGGCAGGGCCAGAGCGACACCGGCAAGGGTCGTGACAGTACCAGACGTACCCAGCAGGCACGCATTTCCCTGCGCGACTTCACGGCGGATGCGGTGAACATTCTCAAAACCTACAAGGTGGCTCTGCACGTGAGAAACCATCTCTTCATAGGAAGAGCCATGGCCTTCACCGAACATCTCCTGAAGCGTGATGACACCCACAGGCATGCTGGTTGTCCCAATCAGTGTCTGAGACTTACGTTCCTGATCAACACGCACCCATGCAACTTCAGTGGAGCCACCACCAATATCAAACAGAACGCCACGTTCGGATTGAGACGGTGGCCGTGACGGCATCCGGAAGAGGGGAGAACAGCTCTCCAGCGCGAGCTCTGCTTCCTCACGCGCCGTGATAATATCAATGGTTAGACCAATTTCGGTCTGCACCCGCTCAAGAAACTCCCGACCATTCACGGCGCGACGGCAGGCTTCGGTGGCCACAGCGCGAACGTGGGAGAGGGGCCATTGCCGCATGCGCTCGACGCAAATGCGCAGGGCATCAAGCGCGCGTGTCATAGACTCTTCAGCCAGTCGGCCGCTGACACGCAGACCTTCCCCTAACCGGACAGACCTGTTGAAACTGTCCACGACCCGAAAACCATTCGGTGTGCCTGCGGCAATCATCAGCCGACAGTTATTCGTCCCAAGATCAATGGCCCCAAAGAACGGACCGGCCTGACGGGCACCAGACGCGCGAATTTGCGCCTGACCTGAAAGCCTTTGCTCCGTTCCTTGCCTCATCATCTTGTTTAGGCTCCCGATTTTGCCCGTGCTGGGACCTTGAATATGCAGCATGAGACGGGAAAACGTCTTACCGCAAGAAAAATATCAGTTTTTTAAAAAAAAGTGGAAAGACCCCCTTGCGTCACTCAGCCGTGATGGGTAAACACCCACTCACCGCTTGGGAGATAGTTTAGCGGTAGAACTACCGGCTCTGACCCGGTCAGCCCTGGTTCGAATCCAGGTCTCCCAGCCAACAAATTCCTTAAAATCTACCGTAAAAAAGAGACTTCCCCTCCAGGGGGGAATTAGTCTATGAGGACCCGCCAACGGCCGGCTGGGCCTCTTGGCCCCCGGTTCAGACTTCAAGCGTCCCACGACGCATGACCAACGGGGGCCAGCGGGCATGACATCCTCTTCCTGCACAACTGATTTTAACGCACGCATACGTGAAGCACTGGCGTTCGACGATGTTCTCGTCGAACCGGCTGAATCGTCCGTGCTTCCGGCCCAGACATCCACCCGCACACGCCTGACGCGCACCATTGAGTTGAACATCCCTTTGATGTCCTCCGCCATGGACACGGTGACGGAAGATGGCATGGCGATTGCCATGGCCCAGCAAGGCGGCATGGGCGTCATTCACAAGAACCTTTCCATTGAAGAGCAGGCGGAGCAGGTTCGTCGCGTCAAGCGTTTCGAATCTGGCATGGTGGTGAACCCCGTCACCGTTGGCCCGGACCAGACACTGGCTGAAGTCAACGCTATCATGGCTCGCCACGGTGTCTCTGGCCTCCCGGTTGTAGAAGAGGGAACCGGCATTTTGGTTGGCATCCTGACCAACCGTGACGTCCGCTTCACCACGGACCTGAATACCCGCGTCCGTGATCTGATGACGAAGGACAATCTTGTCACGGTTCTCAATGGCGCTGCTCCTGAAGAAGCTCGCGCTCTGCTGCATCGTCACCGCATCGAAAAGCTGCTGGTCGTTGATGAGGGCGGCCGCTGCATCGGCCTCATCACCGTCAAGGACATGGACAAGGCGACGACGCATCCGCTCGCCATCAAGGACGCGCAGGGACGGCTTCGCTGTGCCGCAGCTGTTGGCGTTGGGGAAGACGGTCTGAACCGTGCTGCTGCCCTCGTGGAAGCCGGTGTGGACGTTATTGTCGTTGATACCGCTCATGGCCACTCCCACGGCGTCCTGAGCACAGTCCGGACACTGAAGGAGCGTCACCCAGGCCTTCAGGTCATCGCAGGTAACGTCGCGACCCCACAGGCGGCTCGCGCCCTTATTGAAGCCGGAGCAGACTGCATCAAAGTTGGTATTGGCCCGGGGTCCATCTGCACAACCCGCGTTGTTGCCGGTGTGGGCGTGCCGCAGTTCTCCGCCGTCATGGAAACTGCTGCGGCCTGTCATGAACTTGACGTCCCGGCCATCGCGGATGGCGGCATCCGGACATCCGGTGACATTGTTAAGGCCATTGGTGCCGGTGCTGACGTCGTGATGGTCGGCTCTCTTCTGGCTGGTACGGACGAGAGCCCGGGTGAGACGTTCCTGTATCAGGGGCGCTCCTATAAGTCGTATCGTGGCATGGGGTCTCTTGGCGCAATGGCCCGAGGTTCAGCGGATCGTTATTTCCAGGCAGAAGTCCGTGACACGCTGAAGCTCGTGCCGGAAGGGATCGAAGGACAGGTTCCTTATAAGGGCAGCATGGCTCCGGTCGTGCATCAGCTCGTTGGCGGCCTGAAAGCAGGCATGGGCTACACCGGATCGGCCACAGTTGCTGATCTTCAGGTCCGCACCATGTTCCGTCGCATCACGAATGCGGGCCTTCGTGAAAGTCATGTTCACGACGTGACAATCACGCGCGAAGCCCCGAACTATCGCCGGGACTGACATTTCCTGTGCATTGGCCTCTCGCTTTGAGAGGCCAAACCGGCTACGGGGGCGATATGACCCCCGCAGCTCGCCTTTCCGGCGCCATTGATCTGCTTTGTGCGATCCAGAATGCGCCCCGCCGTCCCGCAGACGCTACCGCTAACGCTTTTTTCCGTGAACGCCGTTATATAGGCGGCGGAGACCGGCGCGCCATTTCCACGCTTGCCTGGGATGTGCTGCGTGGCTGGCGGCGGCTGCACTGGCACCTGGAAGGCAGCCAGGGCGAAATTTCTCCACGCTTGCTATGTGCTGCCTCCATGCTGCTGACCGGCACGACGATGGATCAGGTTCGCATGTTATTTAGTGGCGAGCGCTATGCTCAAAAGCCTCTGACCCCGCGTGAAGATGTGAACCTTAAGCATCTGGAAGGAAAAGAACTTTCTACCCAGAAGCAACCTGTAGCAGTCCGCCTCGAATATCCGGACTGGATTGAGCCAGCCCTACGCGAAACTTTCGGATCCCGAATGGCTGACGAAATGGAAGCCATGCTCGGAACCCCGACTTTGGATCTTCGCGTGAACCTCCTGAAGGGCACTCGCGAGGACGGTCTGCGTGCGCTGAAGAGCGAGGGACTGAACGCCGTTCCAACAAAGCTCTCGCCATGGGGATTGCGTCTCGATGGCCGTCAGCCAGTTACGGCAGCACAGGCCTTCAAAGACGGACTGGTAGAAATTCAGGACGAAGGTTCCCAGCTCGTTGTCGCAGCAGCCGGCGCCAAACCGGAACACCGCGTTCTGGATTACTGCGCCGGCGCTGGCGGCAAGACTCTTGCCCTTGCCATGACCATGGAAAACAAGGGCCATATCGTTGCCTGTGACGTTCATGAAAAGCGCCTTGAAGGAGCTGTCAAACGTCTGCGTCGGGCAGGGGTGCATAATGTTGAGCGACACCTGCTCACCACCGGCGACAAATGGGCCAAGCGTCGGGCAGCAAGCTTTGATCGTGTTCTGGTGGACGCACCATGTTCAGGGACGGGCACATGGCGTCGCAACCCGGATGCACGACTGCGACTGACACCTGAAGACATTCAGGAACTTGTTATCAAACAGTCCGAAATCCTTGATCGTGCAGCATCTTTGGTCAAACCCGGCGGCCGGATGATTTATGCGACGTGCTCTCTTTTGGCCGCTGAAAACGGGCAGCAGATTGATGCCTTTCTGAAGCGTCGGACAGATTTTGTTCGTGTAGCTACGGAAGACCTACCCGATCTTCTGCCAGCCGAACTCCGCGAAAAGGCTCAGTTTTCCCTGACGCCCCTTCGTGACGGAACGGATGGCTTCTTTGCCTGCGTTATGCAGCGGGTTGAACAGAAGGTTGAGACGTCACAGGAAGAAGCTCCTTCCACATAACAAGCGCATCCACATACCCTTGCTCAGGGTGGTTGAACGCACCGGGTAGCGTTCCAACCACCCTGAAACCAAGATGCTTCCAAAGCGCAATGGCTCGCAGATTGGTGCTAACGACAAAGTTGAACTGCATCGCCCTGTATCCGAGTACCTGAGCCTCTTTCAGAGCATATGTTCCCATTTGCGTTCCCGCACCATACCCCGGCGCTGCAACAAAACCAGCATTAGCGACATGCTGACCACCGCCTTTCTGATTGTCCTGCACATAGAATGTGCCCACAATCTGGCCTGTCTTTGTCTCGGCAACATACACGCGATGCTCGACGGCCATCCAGTACACCAGCGCCTGACGACGGCCCCACGTTCGCGGCAGAGCGTACGCTTCCCCAGCCTTGAGAACCGGTGCCAGCAAACGCCAGATACCCTCTCGGTCCAAGGACTGTGCCGGACGAATGGTCAGGATCGTTTCAACCATCGGATAACACTCTCAAAATCACGCAGTTAGGCCCAACACATTATCCGGGTTATGATACGGTTTCCAAAATCAGCACGGGACCAACGCGCTCTTACACATGCAGTATGATATTTTCATCGGCATCGCCTCGACCTTCGGGGCCGGAATGCTGGCCCAATGGGTTGCCTGGCGGTTTCGCCTTCCCGCAATCGTGCTCCTGTTCACCATTGGGCTTCTTTTCGGCCCGGGGCTGGGCATTGTGCACCCTTCAGAGACGATGGGCTGGGTCTTCAGACCACTGGTCTCCCTCCTGGTCGCTATTGTCGTTTTTGAAGGCGGCATGGCTCTGGATATCCGGCAGCTCCGCGAGGCAGGAGAAGGTGTCGCACGCCTGACGATGCTGGCCTTACCCATCAACTGGGTTCTGGGATCGCTGGCAGCCCATTACGTTGCCCATCTTGAATGGGGCACGTCGATGCTGTTTGGCGCCATCATTGTTGTCACAGGCCCAACCGTGGTGCTCCCGCTTCTACGAAGCGCAAAGCTCCAGCCTCGTGTCGCGGCGTTCCTGAGATGGGAAGCGATCGTCAATGATCCGCTGGGAGCGATTCTGGCGGCCGTTGTGCTGCAGCTCATGCTTCTGCACGTTGACCTGCATACCGGCGTCTTTTTCACGCACACACTTCCTGATCTGCTCGCTGCTGCAACTGAGTCGATTTCGGCAGGCATTCTTCCAGCCTATCTGATCCGTTATCTCTTCACTCGCGACATGATGCCGGAAATTCTCAAAACGCCGGTGCTTATCTCAATGGCACTGCTGATTTTCACGGCCTGCAATCTGGAAATGGAGGGCGCTGGCCTGGTCGCGGTCACTATTTTTGGCATGGCACTGACCAACCTTCACATTCCAGGCGTCGCAGAACTGAGGCGCATCAAGGAATCGATGGTGGTCCTCGTCGTGTCGGTACTGTTCATCCTGCTGACGGCAGATCTTCATCGCGACGTTCTCAAGCATCTTTCCATTCCCATTCTGATGCTGACGCTTGTCGTACTGTTCGTCGTCCGTCCGGTTGGAATTTTCTTTTCCACCCTGGGCACCAGTATGCCTTGGAAAGAGCGCCTCTTCGTCGGATGGATTGCCCCACGAGGCATCGTCGCCGCCGCCGTTGCCGGCGCCGCTGGTATTCGCCTGAAAGAAACGGGCTACCAGTCAGCTGACCTCATTATGCCGGCGGTCTTTGCCGTCATCGCTGTCACCATGATCCTTCATGGCTTTTCGCTTCGCCCAATCGCGCGCGCCCTCAAGCTCACGCTCTCTAACGATCCGGCGATTGCCATTCTGGGGGCGAGCAAATGGTCTATCGACCTTGCAGCCTGCCTTCACAGGGAAAACATACCTGTTCTTCTGGTAGACAACCGATCCAGTGCGCTGATGGCAGCCGCACAACTCGACATTCCAGTTCTAAGAACTGAGCTATTGTCCCAGCACGGGCAGGAAGCACTGGAAGAACGACCGGCAGACTACCTGATCGCAACGACCGGAGACGGCATCTATAACGGGATGATCTGCGGACATCTCGCGCCAGCCATGGGGCGGGAACGGGTGTTCCAGATCAGCCCGGGTGTCGCCCGACTGGATTTTTATCATGGGCTTTCCCGTGACTCCCGAGGAAAGGTTCTAGGAGAACCTGCCTGGAATTACACCCTGTTCGATACCCTGTTCGAGCAAGGCTGGCGCTTCGTATCCCGTGCAGCCAATGAGGCCAATGCGGCAGGGTTTGGAACGGACGACAATCGCCTCGATATCCTTGTCAGCAGACGCTCTGCCATTCTTATTCGTTCCGCAGAAGATCCGACTGTCATCACTCCGATGCCTGGGGACCTGATGATCTCGATGGTACCGCCGACTGACACTCCACACACAGAGGAAGAGGCAGCTTAAGGCGCTTCCACCACAATAGCCGTCAGCCCCTGTTCCAGCACATAACGCAGGTCCTTTTCCTGCAATGCAATACAGCCTTCCGTCACACCGCTGGCGGGAGGCAAATGCAGGAAAATTGCAGACCCACGTCCCGACTCGATGGTGACGTCATTCCACCCCATCACAATGCAGAGATCATAAACATGATCATCCCGGCACATTTTCTCACATGATGCAGAGTGAGGAAGTGTCACCGGACGGTTATAATCCGGGTGCGATCCGTCATCGCACCAACCATCCGAAGCAGCTATTGGCTCGATAGGTAAACCCGCGCCGGAAACAGGCTTTTCCACACGATCTGCGCGATACAGGATACGGCGGAGGGGTAGTTCACCTACAGGGGTCGCGTGATCACCTTCACGCTTGTCAAGACGAATACCACCAGCCCCGATCAAAGCCGGAATGATTACATTACGAAAGTGAAGAAAAGCGCGGCCCTCAGTGATTCTCAAAATAGCTTTAGTCATGTTGCTGTTCCCTTTCGGATAAGTATTTGTCATATCTCAGATGGCAAGTGTGCTGCTGGTCCTGCGGTGCAGGATAGGCAGAATTGGATGCGTGGCCTATTAACGCGAACACATGCGGATGTGACGTTTTCCGCCTAGATAAAACGAGACAGGTATTATGGCAGGTCCCCGGCCCATCCTCGTGGTAGATGATGACGATACGCTACGAAGCCTGCTGACAGAGCAACTCCAGCACGGTGGCGAACTTGAGGCTGTGGAAGCAGTCTCCGTGGCAACAGCAAGGGAGCTCCTCAAGAAGCCTGGTGCCCGTTACGACGCCATGCTGCTGGACATCACCCTTCCTGACGGAGACGGCCGCGACTTCTGCGCGGAACTCCGTCGCGAAGGCGTTCGGATGCCGATCATTATTCTGACCGGTTCAGACGATGAAAGCGATGTTGTCCGCGGGCTTGATGCAGGCGCAAACGACTATGTCGCAAAGCCATTCCGTATCGGGGAACTGCTGGCGCGGCTTCGGGCACAGCTCCGGATCTTTGAAAACAGCGAAGATGCCGTTTTTGAAATTGGCCCTTACGCGTTTCGTCCATCGGCCAAACTTCTGGTTGAGACGGCCCGTAATCGCCGCATTCGCCTGACGGAAAAAGAAGCCGCGATTCTCAAGTATCTTTACCGGGCCGGTCAGCGCCCCGTCGCCCGTCAGGTGCTTCTGAACGAAGTCTGGGGTTACAACGCTGCAGTCACGACCCATACACTTGAGACGCATATCTATCGTCTTCGCCAGAAAATCGAGCCAGACCCCACCAAGACGTCCCTGCTGATCACTGAGGGTGGTGGGTATCGTCTTGACCCGGAAGGCCGCACTGTTGCTACGGCCGAATCACTGACAGCCTGATACTCAGGCTCTGCCGGTCAGGCTGGATCGAAATCCAGCACGACCGGCACGTGATCTGAAGGGCTGTCCCAATCGCGAACATCCCGCAGAACACGAATATTCCGAAGGCCTGGCATCAGATCTGGCGTAAGCCAGACATGATCTAGGCGCCTTCCACGATCTGACTTCTTCCAGTCCTTGTTCCTGTAGGACCACCATGTGTACAATTTGGTGGGCTCAGGCGTAATCCGCCTCATGGCGTCCTCAAACCCTGTCGCCATCCACGTATTCAGTCGCTCGGTCTCCGGCGGCGTATGGCTGACGATTTTCAGAAGCTGACGATGGCTCCAGACATCATGCTCCAACGGAGCGATGTTGAGATCTCCAACCACAATGCTGCGCACTGGTGGGCTATCCGTGAACCATTTCGCGGCTTCTTCTACAAACGCGAGTTTGTGAGCAAATTTTTCGTTTTCTGCCGGATCCGGGATATCGCCCCCCGCAGGGACATAGAAATCATGCAGCATCACTGGCCCGCCAGGTGTCTGAATCGATGCCGCGATGTGCCGACAATCGCTCCGACTGCACCAGTCAGGCGTATTCGCAACTGAGTTGAGGGGCAGACGGGACAGGATTGCAACCCCGTTATATCCCTTCATTCCTCGATAGAGCTGATGCGGAAAGCCAAGCTTCACAAGAGCTTCGGCCGGGAAGAGCGGATCGGGCACTTTCGTCTCCTGAAGGCAGACGATGTCCGGATTTTCCTCCTCAACGAGCTTCTTCAGCAGCGGCAGACGAAGCCGGAGGGAGTTGATGTTCCATGTAATCAGACGCATCACCATTGGATCGTCTGAATTGAGCGCTTTGACAAGCACCTCTTGCGTCAGACCCGCTCACACCCGATCTAGGACGGATCATGACTGAACTGCACGACACGCTTCTGACTTTCGATACCCATATCGACATTCCATGGCCCGATCAGGCGGATGCCTGGTCTCTGCACACGGACCGAAAAGTCGATGTAAGAAAATGCGATCAGGGCAAACTTCGCTCTGTCTATCTTGCCGCCTATATTCCGCAGGGACCACGCGATGAAGCGGGCCACGAAGAGGCCTGGCACCGTGTTAAGGCGATGCTCAAGGTCATCAACGCCCTCGGCGGACATCAGGACGGACTGAGCGCAAATGTCTGCCGAACAGCAGAGGATGTCCGCTCAGCATTCCGGGCAGGAGCGCTCGCTATTGTTCCCGCCATTGAAAATGGTCATGCCCTGGGTGGTGTACCGTCCCGGATCGGCCAACTGGCCGCAGAGTATGGCGTCCGATACCTGACCCTGACCCACAACGGGCATAACGCTCTCGCAGACGCGGCCATTCCAAGAAAAGACCTGAATGATAGTCCTGAACTTCATGGGGGACTGTCTGAACTGGGCCGCGAGACCATTCGCGAGATGAATCGCCACGGTGTGCTGGTGGATGTGTCACACACGGCAAAATCCACCATGATGCAGGCGTCAGAACTTTCCACCACGCCGGTATTCGCCAGCCACTCCTGCGTCAGAAGTCTCTGCGATCATCCTCGCAACCTCGACGACGAGCAGCTCGATCGCCTGAAAGAAACTGACGGACTGATCCAGATTACCGCCATGGGATCTTTTTTGCGTAAGGGCGGTGGGGGCACCGTAGAAGATCTGGCGCGCCATGTTGCCTATGTCGCCGAGCGGGTGGGCGTTCGCCATGTTGGTGTGTCATCAGATTTCGACGGCGGCGGTGGTATACTAGGCTGGCAGGATGCAACTGAAACACCGGCTGTGACACAGGCGCTCCTCAAGGCCGGGTTTAGCCCTGAAGAGCTGACTGCTATCTGGGGTGGTAATATGCTGCGTCTGATGGAAAAGGCTGAGCAAGCATCAATTTCAGCCTGAAAAGACAGCTCTGTTCAGCAAAAAAGTGCGCCCTAACGGGAACAGAACGGGACCATTCAGACTTAATGTGGAGTGCACTCATCCACGATGTTTCGGAAAGCTGTCATGTCCCGTTCGACACGAACCTCAAACTAAAAATTTTTCCGTCCCCTGACGGAACGGAAAATATTTTCCATTATTATCAATATCTTACGTTTACTGATTAAAAATTAGGCAATCTGATGGCAAGGCCGGGAAACCTTGGCCTTCATGATTCTGTCATGGAGCAACCCACAGACTTGTCCACAGGATCAGTGGATGACTGAAGAACTGGCATGACTGACCCTACGCCCACAGAGACAGAAACCTCAATGACACCTGAAGAAGCTCCTGTTCCCGTTGTAAAAAAGCAGGGCGTCGAGGCTATTCGGGACGCTTTGAAAACCATTCCCTACAGCCCTGGCGTGTATCGCATGCTGGGCGAGAAAGGGGAGGTTCTGTATGTAGGCAAGGCGTTAAGCCTCAAGAAACGTGTTTCTTCCTATACGCGCACAACCCAGTTGCCAGAGCGTCTGCGCCGTATGGTGTCTCTGACGGTCTCGATGGAGATTGTCATTACCCGGACGGAAGCTGACGCGCTTCTGCTGGAAGCAAACTACATTAAGCGTATGAAGCCACGCTTCAACATCCTGCTGCGGGATGACAAAAGCTATCCGTGGCTGATGCTCACTGAAAATCACGAATTTCCTCAGATCACCAAACAGCGTGGAAAACCCGTGAAAGGCGCCACCTACTGGGGACCTTTTGCTTCCGCATGGGCGGTAAATCAGACTCTGAACCTTGTGCAGAGAACTTTTCTACTGCGATCCTGCTCTGACGCTGTTCTTAAGAGCCGGACAAGGCCCTGCCTGCTGTTTCAGATCAAACGCTGCGCTGCGCCATGTGTGGATCGTATTTCCAAAGAAAATTATAGCGAGCTAGTCGTTCAGGCTCGGCAATTCCTTTCGGGTAAAAATACCGAGCTGCAGCAGGAACTTGCTGTTGAAATGGAACGCGCCTCCGAAGCCATGGAATATGAGCGGGCTGCAGCCATTCGGGACCGTATTCGTGGATTTTCCAGCATCCAGAATTCAGGAATCATCAATCCGGCCTCCATTCACGACGCAGACATCGTGGCAATCTGGCAGGCCGCAGGGCAAACCTGCATTCAGGTCTTTTTCATCCGTGGAAGCCGCAATAACGGCAACCGTGCCTTCTATCCCGTGCATGCGGAGGAAGAGACCCCGGCTGACGTGCTCTCCGCCTTCCTCATTCAGTTCTATGACAACAAGCCTCCACCACCTGTCATCCTGGTAAATCAGGAGATCTCGGAACAGAAGCTCGTCGAAGAGGCCCTCAGCATCAAGAGGGAGCAGAAAGTCGAGGTTGTCTGTCCTCAACGCGGCGAAAAGAAAAGTGTCGTAGACCATGCGACCCTGAACGCGCGTGAAGCACTGGAGCGAAAGCTGGCGGAGAATACCGGACAGCGCAAACTCCTGGAGGGCGTCGCGAAGGTTTTCAGTCTCGCTGAAACACCCCAGCGGATCGAAACCTACGATAATTCACACATCATGGGTCAGGCACCTTATGGCGTCATGGTTGTGGGTGGGCCGGAGGGTTTTGAAAAGCGCTCCTATAGAAAATACGCCATCAAGGGCCCGGTCACTCCCGGTGATGATTTCGGCATGATGCGGGAAGTCATGGAACGCCGTTTTGGAAAAAACAGGGAAGATGGAGAACGACCTGAAGACTGGCCAGATCTGCTGCTAATTGACGGCGGCCTGGGTCAGTTCAACGCAGTGCGCAACGTATTGGCAGACCTTGGCGTTACGGGAATTCCCATTGTGGCAATCGCTAAAGGCCCGGATCGTGATGCTGGACGCGAATGGTTTTTCACTGAAACACAGCCACCGTTCCAGCTCCCACCTCGTGATCCGGTTCTCTATTATCTTCAACGCCTGAGAGATGAAGCCCACCGTTTCGCGATTACGACACACAGGGCAGGGCGCTCCAAAGGACTTCGGAAATCTGAACTGGATGATGTTCCGGGAATCGGAGGTGCCCGCAAGAAGGCGCTTCTGAATCACTTCGGGTCAGCCAAGACCGTGCGACAGGCCAGTCTCGAAGAGCTTGAAACTGCACCCGGAATCAGCTCTGGAACGGCCAGAGCCATCTACGGGCACTTTCATCCCGAATGGCTTCGGACACAGAGCTGACAATTCCGTGAGGTCACGCCCTGAACGGTGGCTTGGCATAAAAAATACACACATTCAGAGAGGATTGGCGCATACCGGAGACGGATAAACTGTTCTAGACTGCTTCGTGATGCTGACTGATCTGCCAAACGTCCTGACTCTGCTCCGTATTGCGGCCATTCCTGTTCTGGTTGCCCTGCTGGCGCTGCATTCCGCACTCGGTAACGTCGCAGCCTGCGTTGTGTACACGGCTGCTTGCATTACGGATTATCTGGATGGTGCTCTGGCACGGAAATGGCAAATGCTATCCGAACTGGGCCGGATGATGGATCCGATTGCCGACAAGCTTCTTGTCGGTGCGCTGTTGCTCGCACTCGCTGGCCTGACCACACTCCCGGTGTATTCGCTCTATGCTGCCATCATCATCATGCTGCGCGAGATTCTGGTCAGTGGCTTGCGTGAATACATGGCCTCCCAACGCGCAACCCTTCCATCCACCCGCCTTGCAAAATGGAAGACCGGAATTCAGATGGTTGCAATCGGTTTCCTGATTGGCGGAGACAAAGCTGCGGCTACGCTTCATCTTTCATTCCTGCCGGCCACACTAATCGGCGGTATTCTTCTCTGGGTTTCAGTTATTCCAACAGTTCTAAGTGGATGGGGCTATCTCACCGCCGGACTTTCCAGAATGATGGCCTCTGAGCCTCGCAAGTCCTCAAAGATCGTCTCCTGATCTGGACTATCTGTGATTATTATTGCAGTTATCAGCTCGTCATCTGGCGCTTTTAATCGATGACAGGTAAAGTTCAGGGATCGACCTTATGGGAGTACACAATGCGTAAGGCCGCTCTACTGGCATTACCTCTGGCCCTGAGCGGCTGTGCGGGCATGGGCAAGTTTTTCAATGACACCGCGCTGTGGTCGGGAAGCAACCCTAATGCTCCCCATGGCGATAGTGAGAACCTTCGCAGGGCACGCGGTGAATTCGTAGCAGCTGCACCAATCCTGCCAGAAGGTGGGAACATGTGGCCCGGCTCACCTCAGCCTCTGCCAACCCTCAAAGATGTTGTGAACCCTGACAGCGTCTTTAATAAGTCTCTTGGCGATCCGGCTACGTATTTTGGCGGTGCAACGCTCGACAAGAACTTCATGGGTGGTGGTATTGCCGGCACCGGTGCTCTCGGCGTCTCTGGCCCTCAAATGAAGCCAGGCGACACCATGTCCGTCGGTGAAAAAATCGATGCGATGCGTGGTGTGTCAGAAGATCGCAGTCACTTTGTCCCGACACTTCCCACTAGCGTTCCGGATAATGCTGGTCGTTTCCTGAACAAAAACCCTGACAAAACCATCATCATCCCGAATGGGGATGGAACGAGCACGCTTATTGCTCCGGATGGTAAAGTCCGCGTTGTGCGCGGCGTGCCGTCAGTTCCTAATAAATAATTATCAGAAATTATCTGCCTTGTCGGAGCATTAATCCGACAAGGCAGTTCTCTCAGTACTGCCTGAAAAGGGCGACCAGCCGTCCCTGTATGCGCACACGCGCAGCAGGCAGAATACGTGTCTCGTATTCCCGATTAGCGGCTTCCAGAGCAATCGTAGAACCACGACGGCGCAGCTTCTTGAGCGTCACTTCCTGATCATCAATCAGCGCAACAACGATCTGACCATTATCCGCCACTTCGCCGCGACGGATGATGGCAACATCCCCGTCCAAAATGCCAGCTTCAATCATGGAATCACCCGCAACTGTGAGGGCATAATGCTCTCCAGTGCCGAGTAGGGACGATGGCACCTGAATCTGTGCGCTATCATCCTGCAAGGCCTCAATAGGGAGGCCGGCAGCAATGCGTCCGTATAGTGGAAGCTGAACGCTTGCGTTCTCAACGGGAGAGCGAGGAGCCTCGGAAAATGTCCCGGGAAGATCCTGACGACCACCCTCAACAACTGTTGGAACGAAAGGCGCCGGATTAGACACGGCATCTACAACCGGGGCCTCAAGCCCCATATGCGGCAAACGCAGAACTTCAAGCGCTCTTGCACGATGGTGATGCCGTCGCAGAAAGCCGCGCTCTTCAAGGGCGGAAATGAGGCGATGAATTCCTGATTTGGAACGAAGTTCGAGGGCGTCCTTCATTTCATCGAAGGAAGGAGAATAGCCCGTCCGCCGAAGATGTTCGTCAATGTATAGCAAAAGCTGGTGCTGCTTACGCGTCAGCATACAGGCGCTCCCATGCGCCTCGGTGGAGGCAAAATCTGAAGATTGAGACACTGCATAAACTTATGCGACGCTCTTTTGTTCCTTATAGGTTCCTGTTCGTCCACCTGCAAGAACATCTACCAGGCATCAACAAAGCTTTTATCTGGCTAAAAACCCCAGTTTTTGCGGAAAAATGCACCTTATCCCTGGATTTTCTTCAGAAAGCCTTGACCTAGGACATACAAATCAGCATGTTGCGCCGAACTAGATCAACCTGCTGCTTTGGCACTTGCGAGCGGCATCAGGACGGCGCAAGCCCGAGGGTATCATGGGAAAAAGCAACGTTATTCAGATCCGTCTCGTCTCGTCGGCTGACACCGGCTACTTCTACGTCACGAAGAAGAACGCACGTTCTGCTACGGGCAAGATGGAAGTCCGTAAGTATGACCCGGTTGCCCGCAAGCACGTGACCTTCCGCGAAGCCAAGATCAAGTAAGATCTCGCGGATCATACGACGTTAAAAAAGGCGGCCTTCGGGTCGCCTTTTTTATTGGCTCGATTTCTGACGAATAGACTTTCCCGAACATAAAAAAAGAGCCGAGAACGGCTCTTAAAATAGTTTGTCGTGCGGACCGTAGGGGATAACGATATCACCGTTACGCGTCAGATTGAGCATGGCACGGGAACGTTCATCCAGAATGTCAGCATCAAGAGCTTTCTCTTTCAGAGCCAGCACTCGACGGTGCCACACCGCCTGTTCATCCTTGGCATCCTGCTGCGCCTGGATAGCCTGCTGCTGAAGCACAAGCTGATCCTGATAGGCACGGATACCATGAGCGCCGTGAAGGGCGTTCCACCCGAAATAAGCAGTTAGGGACAGAAAGAGCACAGGGGGAGCAACCGCGCGGATGGCACGTTTGATAAATCTGACGGGTCTCACGCGGGGTAACAGGCTCCCTTGGCTTGAAAACTTCTCAACAATCTAGCTCAGAGAGAGGCTGCGAAACAATCACTGTTGTTCAAGACAGTAGATTATTTTAGCGCGCATATAAAACCGGCCTCCTGAATAGAGGCCGGCGTTCGTTGATCAGGCGGACTTCAGAATGCTGCGACCCGCATAACGGGCTGCGCTTCCGAGCTGCTGCTCAATACGGATCAGCTGGTTGTACTTAGCCGTACGATCAGAGCGGGAGAGGGAACCCGTCTTGATCTGACCACAGTTCGTAGCAACAGCAAGATCTGCAATCACGGCGTCTTCAGTTTCACCGGAACGGTGGCTCATAACGCAGGTGTAGCCAGCTTTGTGAGCTGTCTCGACTGCTTCCAGCGTCTCCGTCAGCGTGCCGATCTGATTGACCTTCACGAGCAGGGAGTTAGCTGTCTTGGCCTTGATGCCGCGACGAAGGCGCTCAGGATTGGTCACGAACAGATCATCACCAACAAGCTGGAGACGATCACCCAGACGGGACGTCAGCTCAGCCCAGCCTTCCCAGTCATCCTCAGCCAGACCATCTTCAATGGAGACAATCGGATACTTCTTGGCGAGATCTTCGAGGTAGGAGATCATGCCTGAAGAGTCGAACTCTTTGCCTTCGCCCTTCAGGTTATAACGGCCATTGCTGTAGAACTCGGTCGCTGCGCAATCGAGGGCAAACGTCACGTCATCGCCTGGACGATATCCGGCAGCCTCAACAGACTTCGTAATGAAGCTCAGAGCTTCATCAGCAGACTTCAGACCCGGAGCAAACCCGCCCTCATCACCAACATTGGTGTTGTGACCAGCAGCAGACAGACCCTTCTTGAGAGCGGCGAAGATTTCAGACCCCATGCGCACGGCATCAGCCAACGTCGGCGCACCAACTGGCTGGATCATGAACTCCTGAATGTCGATCGGGTTATCCGCGTGTTCGCCACCATTCACGATGTTCATCATGGGAACCGGAAGCGTGTGCGCGAAAACGCCACCGACATAGCGATAGAGCGGCAGTTCCAGCTCTTCTGCCGTCGCCTTGGCAACCGCGAGAGAAACGCCGAGAATTGCATTCGCACCAATGCGGGACTTGTTCGGCGTGCCATCCAGCTCGATCATCGCATTGTCGATTGCGATCTGATCTTCGGATTCGGCACCCTGCAGCACTTCAAGGATTTCGTCTTCGACAAAACCACAGGCCTTCAGAACACCTTTGCCGTTGTAACGGGACTTGTCCCCGTCACGCAGCTCAACGGCTTCGTGGGCACCAGTGGAAGCACCGGAAGGAACTGCGGCGCGACCGCGGGCACCAGACGACAGCTCAACCTCAACCTCAACGGTTGGGTTACCACGGCTGTCCAGGATCTCGCGGGCGGTGATATCAACAATGGCGCTCAATGGAAGCTCTCCTGGATATGCGTGAACCGGGGGTGGCTCATAACCGTTCGGGACGGACCACACGTCTCGTCTCAAAATCAGAACACAAGGTCAATCGACGACATGCGTCTTCCTTTCCTCGCCCTGATCCTCGGTTTGGCAGGACTTATACCTTTCCTGACCCTTGGAGGGTGGATTTTCCTCGCCGGACTTTTCTCCCCACTCCCGCATCTAACCGTTATTCTTCTGGCTTATGGGGCATGCATCCTGTCTTTTCTCGGTGCAGTCCACTGGGGCCTCGCCATGGAGCGGCCAGATATCATCACAGTTCAGGGAACAGCAGATCGCGACCGCCAGAGACTCCTTCTGGGAGTCTGCCCTGCACTCTGGGCATGGCTTTCACTGTGTGTCGGACTGCTTGGAGGACTGCGCGCCGGATACCTGCTTGAGGTTATCGGTTTTCTGGCAACGTTTGCGTTAGAACGAATGGCCTGGAAGAATGGCGCGCTGCCACCGGGGTACATGCCCCTAAGGGGCGTTCTGACGGTGGGGGCTGTCATAAGTCTCCTCATGGCAGCCCTGGCACCTTTACAGAATTATACGCTGTAGGATTTGGCCAAAGCGTCAAACGCTTTAAGGCGGGTCAACAAGGCCCGCATTTCTGAAAGCGGCACCATTGTTGGACCATCACTCGGAGCATGATCCGGGTCCTGATGTGTCTCGATGAAAACTGCCGCAACACCGATAGACAATGCAGCACGGGCGAGGGGTTCAACAAACTCCCTCTGTCCGCCCGTGGAGGCCCCTAAGCCACCCGGTTGCTGCACAGAGTGAGTGGCATCGAAAACAACCGGATAGCCCGTCTGAGCCATAACTGGCAGGCCGCGCATATCACTGACGAGCGTGTTGTAACCGAAGCTCGTGCCACGATCACAGAGCATGATTCGCTCGTTACCGGTTGAAGCCAGCTTAGCCGCGACATTTGCCATATCCCAAGGCGCCAGGAACTGACCCTTTTTGACATTGATGGCACGGCCCGTTTCACCGGCGGCAAGCAGCAGATCAGTTTGTCGACACAGGAAAGCAGGGATCTGGAGCACGTCCACCGCTTCCGCAGCGACAGCACATTGCTCGGCAGCGTGAACATCCGTCAGAACAGGAACGTCAAAGCGTTCACGGATAGAAGCCAGAATATCCAGCCCCATCTCCATGCCTACACCGCGAGCCGCATTCACGGAACTACGGTTCGCCTTGTCATAACTGCTCTTGTAGATCAGCCCGATATCCAGCTCTCGACATAACGTGGAGAGAGCATCTGCCATCTCCACGGCATGATCTCGGGATTCAATCTGGCACGGTCCTGCAATCAGCGTGAAGGGCCGGTCCTGACCAATCTCGAGCTTTCCAATCTGGAAGCTCACTTGCTTTCAGCCCGCTTGCGAGCTGCCCCGATAAATCCGGCGAAAAGCGGATGCGGATCAAACGGCTTGGACAGCAGTTCCGGATGATATTGCACGCCGATGAACCAAGGATGATCCGGGTATTCCACCACTTCCGGAAGAACGCCGTCCGGAGACATTCCAGAGAAGCGCAAACCCGTCTTTTCCAGACGATCCTTGTAGTGAAGGTTCACTTCCCAGCGATGACGGTGACGCTCCCGAATATCGGTCGTGCCATAGATCTCAGCGGCGCGTGATCCTGCAGCCAGCTTGGCCGGGAATGCGCCAAGACGCATCGTTCCGCCAAGATCACCGCCTTCACGGCGGCGCATCAGCTCATTGCCGTTTGCCCATTCCGTCATGAGACCAACCAGCGGCTCACTCGTGGGGCCGAACTCGGTAGAAGACGCTTTCGTGAGGCCAGCAAGCGAACGGGCGCATTCAATCACGGCCATCTGCATGCCGAAGCAAATGCCAAGGAACGGAATGCCGTTTTCACGAGCATAGCGGACGGCCTGAATTTTGCCTTCTGCGCCACGCTCACCGAAACCGCCCGGAACCAGAATGGCATCCGCATCCTTCAGGCGCTCGGCTATATCACCTGACTTCTCGAACTCTTCCGATTCGATCCAGTCGAGTTTGACGCGCACATTGTTCGCGATACCGCCATGCAGCAGGGCTTCCGCCAGCGACTTGTAGCTATCCAGAAGCGCCGTGTACTTGCCGACGACAGCAACCTTGACCTCGCCCTCAGGCTCACGAATCGCGTGGACGATCTTTTCCCAGCGCGTCAGGTCCGGCGAGCCTTCGAACGGCAGACCGAAGTAACGCAGAACTTCGCGATCCATGCCTTCGTTATGGTACGAAATCGGGCACGCGTAGATCGTATCCACGTCCAGCGCTGCAATCACCGCTTCCGAACGGACGTTACAGAAGTTCGCGATCTTGCGGCGTTCGTTTTCCGGAATCGGCCGATCCGAACGGCAGAGCAGAACCTGCGGCTGAATGCCGACATTCTGCAGTTCCTTAACGGAATGCTGCGTCGGCTTCGTCTTCAACTCACCGGCTGAGGGAATGTAGGGCAGCAGCGTCAGATGCACACACATGGTCTGGTTGTGCCCCAGATCATTGCGAAGCTGACGAATGGCTTCAAGGAAAGGAAGGCTCTCAATGTCGCCAACCGTTCCACCAATTTCCACCAGAACGAAATCATATTCTTCCGTCCCAGCCACCACGACATCCTTGATGGCGTCCGTGATGTGCGGGATGACCTGAACGGTTCCGCCCAGATAGTCGCCGCGACGTTCGCGGGCGATGACATCGGAATAGATGCGACCTGTTGTGGTGTTGTCTGCACGGCGGGCATGGACGCCCGTAAAGCGCTCATAATGACCAAGGTCGAGGTCGGTTTCGGCCCCGTCGTCAGTAATGAACACCTCACCATGCTGATACGGGCTCATCGTGCCCGGATCCACGTTCAGGTAAGGGTCCAGCTTACGCATGCGGACCTTGTAACCGCGTGCCTGGAGGAGAGCAGCAAGAGCCGCAGAAGCGATGCCCTTGCCGAGAGAAGATACCACACCGCCGGTGATGAATACGAAGCGCGTCATGGGCGCTCCTCATACACCGAAGGTGGGGGCGAGGGGAAGCGTCGAGATGCTTCCCGATTCAGTTAGTGAGCAGGCGTCTCGGCAGGAGCCGGAGCAGCAGGGGTTGCAGGCGCAGCAGGAGCCGTCGTTGCAGCAGCCGGGGCAGGCGGATCTGCAAGGATATCATGGCCACCGACACCCGAGGAAGCACCGCGGTTCAGAAGGGCCAGAACGAGGCAGAGCAGCATGAAAACGCCAGCAAGCACAGATGTCGCACGCGTCAGCAGCGTTGCCGTGCCGCGGCCAGTCATGAAGGAGCCCATGCCCTGGCTGCTACCGATGCCGAGGCCGCCGCCTTCACTGCGCTGGATCAGGATCGTACCGATCAGGGCCAGTGTGACCAGCAGATTGATGACAAGCAGAAAAGTGGTCATGAACGATAGGGTCCGGACAATGGTTGGGATGAGAGACGGAGCGATGCCGCTTCGGCAATGCGCAGGAAGCTTCTGGCCTCCAGGCTGGCACTACCAACCAGCACTCCGCCAAGCACCCCGATGGAAAGAATAGTCGGCGCCTGGGCCGGTGTTACGGAGCCGCCATACAGGATTGGCACGCGAATGTCATCCATCTTGAGACGGGACTGCAACAGACCACGCAACAAAAGCAGCGTCCGTTCAAGCTCTTCCCGGGATGGAGTGACGCCACTTCCAATTGCCCAGACCGGCTCATACGCCAGCACGCCATTAAAATTATCGGTCAAAGAACCGTCAATCTGGCTGGCCAGAACTGTTGCCGCACGACCATCCTGCCGCTCGGCCATCGTTTCCCCGATACAGACAACAGGAATCAGCCCGGCAGCTTCTGCCGCCTGCACCTTTTGCCTGATCAGGGCGTCGTTTTCACCATGGGCCTGCCGACGTTCTGAATGCCCCAGGAGAACGTAACGCGCGCCAGTATCGGCGAGCATTTCAGCCGAAATATCACCTGTATGAGCCCCGGAAACCGCAGTATGACAGTCCTGCGCTCCCAGCATTATGGATGCTCCTGCGCCCTCAAGTGCCTCAGCCACACGGTCCAGTTGCGTGAAGGGTGGGCAAATGACCATCCGTACATCGTCAGGCAACGAACGCGCACCTTCGGCCACAGCTGTTGCAAGTTGCCGTGACGCCTCCCGCAAGCCATTCATCTTCCAGTTCCCGATGACGAGTTTCGGCGTTACATTCATGCTTCCTCCTGGGGGTGGCCTGTCCGCTTCTGGTCAAGCGCGGCTCACGACATTATGGTGCGGCAAGTTCTAGCGGGCCTTCCCCGTCCGCACCATCCCGCCATCCGGATCCGTCCTGACCCTATGATTACCACCCTACGCCACCTCCTTGTTGACTCCTGGGCCGGCCGTGCCGCCGCAATCCTGATTTTCCTGGCCTTCATCGGGTGGGGTGTAGGAGACGTCTATTCCAATATGGGGACGAGCAGCTCCAATACGATCGTCACGATCGGGAACAGAACGATCACGCCGGATGACCTTGCGCGGGCACTCTCCGCACAGCTACCGGCAGCAGCCCAGCAGATGGGACTGTCTGATCCATCGCATTTGCCGGACGGCACGAAGCAGCAGATTGCACGTCAGGTTCTTCACAATCTCGTGATCCAGAACGAGGTACAGCTTGCAGGCGAGCGTGCTGGCATGGTTGTGCCAGATGAGTTGATCCGGAAAGAAATTTTCGCAATCCCGGCTTTTCACAATGCAGCAGGTCAGTTTGATCGCAGCATGCTGAATGACCGACTGGCCCGCATTGGCATTACCGAAAAACGCCTGATCCAGATGATTCGCGAGGACATTATTTCCCGTGCCCTGCTTCAGGGTATGGGCGCTTCCGTTCAGGCACCAACATCCCTTCTGAACCGTCTGTTCGCCTTCGATGCAGATCAGCGCGTCATGGATGTTCTGCGCGTTCCGTTCACTTCAACAGCAGTGTCAGCGGCCCCAACCGACGAGCAGCTTCATCGCTATTACGACAATCATCCGCAGGATTTCCGCACCACGGAATATCGTCATGCCAAGATGGTCGTAATGACGGCGGACAGCGTCGCCAAGACAATCGAAGTACCGGATGACGTTCTACACAAGCTGTATGATTTTCAGTCCCGCACGTACAACATGCCGGAAACACGCACGCTTCAGGTTCTGACGTTCCAGGAAGAGAGCAAAGCCAATGCTGCGGCTACGGCATGGCGCAACACCAATGCGTGGGACGCGATCCAGAAGGCTTATCCGGATGCCGCGGCTGTCGCTCTTCCGCACGTCCGCGAAAGTGACATTCCGAACCCCGAGCTAGCCAAGGCAGCTTTTGGAGCGCCCGCCAATCAGATCAGTGGTCCGACGAAAACGGCAGCAGGCTGGGTCGTCTTCAACATCACGGATGTCGTCGCCCCTCATCAGACCACTTTCGAGCAGGCTAAGCCTGAACTGCGCGATCAGGTCCAGAAGCAGGAAGCTCCCGAAGCACTTCAGGCGCGCCTGGAGCAGTTTCAGGACGCGATTGCAGGCTCCACAACGCTTGAGAAAATTCCATCCAACCTCGGTGCGGTACCAGCAGCTGGCTCGCTTGATTCCCATGGCTTGATGCAGGACGGAACCCCGGCACCAATTCCGGGCGACGCAGGCCTGCGCCAGTCCATCGTTCAGCATATCTTCTCTCAGAAGAAAGATGCCCAGCCAGTTGTTGTAAACGGCCCCGATGGATCTGCCTTTGCCGTTGTGGTGGACGAAGTCCATCCTGGAACACGCCGTCCGTTCGCTGATGTGCGGGATCAGATCGTTCAGGCATGGACAGCAGAACAGCAGCGTCATGCCGCTGATACACGCACCACAGCCCTGTTTACAGAAGCCAAGAAAAGCACTCTTGCAAAGGCACTCGACGGTCAGGCTGAAGCGTCCAGCCTTCGCAAGGATGTGACAATTTCCCGCATCCACCCGGACCAGTCTCTTCCTCAGAATGTTCTTCGTGCTGCATTCGGCCTGAAGGTCGGCACAACAGGAATGTATGAAGGGCCGGATGCGTTCTGGATCGTCAACGTGACAGGACAGAAGCCGGGTGCAGAAGCAGATGCTGCCTCTCTCCAAAAGGAACTGTCGGCCCAGTACGTTCAGGCTCTTCAGGCTGATATCCCTGCGGCCCTGGACGCCAGCCTTGAAAAAACAGTGCCGGTGTCGCACCTGAACACCAACCTCTTCAATCAGGTCGTGGCGTCCACGTCACCGGGGAACGCAGGCGGAGCGCAGTGATGAGCATCGTTCACAGCATTGAAGCCGCAGATCTTTTAACGCCCGTCTCAGCCTACCTCCGATTGTCACGCCTCTCTGATGATCCGTATCGGATGCTTCTGGAGAGTGTGGAGGGGGGAGCCGCACGTGGTCGATATTCCGTGATTGCACTTCTGCCTGATCTGGTCTGGAAGTGCCGCAACGGTGAAGCGGTTCTGGACGGGACACCCTTGGAGGGGAACCCGCTGGAGACCCTGAAGGACATTATCGACCAGAGCCAGATGACGCTGCCAGTCGATATGCCTCCCATGATCGGCGGGGTCTTTGGCGTTCTGGGATACGACATGGTGCGGCAGATGGAATTTCTGCCAAATGCGCCCATCAACGATCTGGACCTGCCGGAAGGGATCATGATCCGTCCGCAGCTCTTCGCGGTCTTTGACTCCGTGCGTGATGAGCTGACCCTTGCAGTGCCTATCCGGGGCTCAATGACGGGAGCAGAAGGCCATGCGCTTCTGGATCGCGCGCGTGAAGCCCTTGCTGCTCCACTGGAAAATGCCAGCGAAACACTTCCAGCGGGAAGTGAGTTGGCACCGCCGTCCTGCAATATGACGCAGGAGCAGTTTGAAGCGAACGTCCGCAAGGCACAGGATTACATCGCGGCTGGAGATGCCTTCCAGATTGTCCCGAGCCAACGGTTTACGACACCCTTTCCACTTTCGCCGCTTGCCCTCTATCGCAGCCTGCGCCGCGTCAATCCGGCGCCGTTCCTGTTCCTGATGGAGCTGGAAGATTACGCGCTGGTCGGATCTTCCCCCGAAATTCTTGTTCGTTTGAGGGAAGGGGAAGTCACGGTTCGTCCGCTAGCCGGGACACGTCCTCGTGGAACGGATCGGGAGCATGATCTGGCACTTGAGAGAGAACTGCTCGCCGACAAGAAAGAGCTGGCTGAACATCTGATGCTCATTGATCTGGGCCGCAACGATGTCGGGCGTGTTTCCGAACTTGGCACAGTGGAAGTGCCGGATCAGTTCGTGATCGAGCGTTACAGCCATGTGATGCACATCTCTTCAACCGTTACCGGGCAAATCAAAGCAGGCAAAACGGCCATGGATGCCCTCGTCGCGGCATTCCCGGCAGGAACCCTGACCGGAGCTCCAAAAATCCGCGCCATGCAGATCATTGATGAGTTGGAACCGACCCGTCGGGGGCCATACTCGGGATGCGTCGGATATTTCGGAGCGGACGGGGAAATGGATACCTGCATCGGGCTCCGTATGGCCGTTCTCAAAAATGGCCAGATGTATGTTCAGGCCGGCTGCGGGGTGGTCGCGGACAGCGATCCCAACTCCGAATTTCGTGAAACACAGGTCAAGGCGAGGGCTCTTTTCAGAGCGGCCGAAGTTGCTGTCTCCAACGCAGCAAAATCCTGAAACAATGTTGCATTTGACGTAACGAAACGTGAAGGCCATCCTGTTGCCATGATCCTGCTCATCGACAACTACGACAGCTTCACCTTCAACATCGTCCACCATCTGGGCGCACTGGGTGTTGAATGTGATGTGAGACGAAATGACGCGCTGAGCGTGGACGAAGCACTTGCGCTCAACCCGTCTGCCATTGTGATTTCGCCAGGTCCTTGTGCACCAGATGGTGCGGGGATCTGCTGCGAGCTGATCCGGGCAGCAGCCGGAAAGTTTCCCGTGTTTGGCGTATGCCTTGGACATCAGGCCATCGGTCAGGTTTTTGGCGCTACTGTCGTTCGTGCGCCCGTGCCGATGCACGGAAAGATCAGCCCTGTAAATCATGACGGGACGGGTGTTTTTGCAGGCTTACCAAACCCCGTAAACGTCGTGCGCTATCATAGCCTGACGCTTGATCCCACGACCATTCCTCCCGAACTGATCGTCAACGCTTCTACGGAAGATGGCGTGATCATGGGCATTCGCCATCGGGACTACGACATTCACGGTGTACAGTTTCACCCTGAAAGCATTGCATCGGTTGCAGGCCGTGAACTTCTTTCCAATTTTCTGACTATTGCCGGTATTCAGCACAAAGCTACTGAAGCGGCATGACAGGAAAGACAGATTTTGCAGCCGTTCTTCGCAAGGTTGCTGATGGCAAATCTCTGGCATCGCACGAAGCTGATGCCGCATTTTCCGCCATCATGGCCGGCTCCGTAGACGCTCCCTTACTCGCCGCATTCCTGACAGCTCTCAAAGTTCGCGGTGAAACAGAGGCGGAGCTCACAGGCGCAGTTCAGGCCGTCCGACGATATATGACGACCTTGCCTGATGTGCCTGATAACACCCTGGATGTCTGCGGAACGGGCGGAGATGGGCTAGGGACGCTCAATGTCTCCACTGCGGTTGCATTCGTTCTGGCAGGCCTCGGCGTTCCTGTGGCCAAACATGGCAACCGGGCACTTTCATCCCGCTCCGGCGCCACGGATGTACTGGAAGTTTTGGGCATCCCCCCGACCGATGACCTGACGCTTCAGTCCCATCGGCTACGTGAAAACAATCTGGCCTTTCTGGCCGCGCCTTTTCATCATCCCGCGATGCGTCATGCCGCACCGATCCGGAAAGCTCTTAGCTTCAGAACTCTCTTCAATCTGCTTGGCCCTCTATGCAATCCTGCGCAGGTTCAACGCCAGCTTATCGGTGTTTTTGATGCCCGGTGGTGCGAACCTGTCGTCCGGACTTTGGCCAATCTTGGCAGCACGCATGTCTGGGCTCTTCACGGAACCACAGATGAGGGCGGCAGCGATGAACTAACGCTGGCAGGCCCAGCTCAGATTGCCTGCCTTGAAGATGCGAAAGTTCTCTCCCTTTCATTCGAGCCCGAGATGGCGGGAATGGTCAAAACGCCGATCTCTGCTGTTCGCGGCGGAAATGCTCAAGAGAACGCCGTCGCACTGCGCGCGCTCTTCAATGGCGCTCCCGGCCCGTATCGTGATACTGTACTTCTGAATGCTGCAGCTGCCCTGCATGTGGCAGGCCGAGGTAGCGTCGTGCAGAACGGCACAATTGACGCGCAGGCTTTTCGTAACAATGTAGCTCTGGCAGCGAGTGCCATCGACGATGGCTCCGCGCGCGCAGCTCTGGACAGAGCGGCCATGACAAATTCCACCCTTATAAAAACAAACGCAGGACTATCATGACCTTCATGCATCAGCGACCCGCGATGACCTATGCACCTGAAGGGGTAGAGCAGTTTCCTGACCCGGAAGTTCCGGAGACGACCACGCCGCCCATCAAGGATCCCGCCGTCGAGACAACCGATCGCAGCGACGTTCTTGCTCGCATCTGCGCCCGCACACGGGTGGATGTAGAACAGCGTTCACAGATCATGTCTCTCAAGGAGATCACGCTGCGCGCGCGTGAAGTCACGGCGCCGACACGAGGCTTCGGTCAAGCTCTTCAGCATCTGACAGCAGACCGACAGGTTGGACTGATCGCGGAAATCAAGAAGGCGTCTCCATCCGCTGGTGTGCTCCGCCCAAATTTCAATCCTGTTGAAATTGCGCTGTCTTACCAGGCTGCTGGTGCAACGTGCCTGTCCGTTCTGACGGAAGGATCATGTTTCCACGGCAGCACAGATGATATCCGTGCCGTTCGCGAGGCCTGCAGCCTTCCAATCCTGCGCAAGGACTTCATTCTTGATCCCTGGCAGGTCCACGAGAGTCGTCTGATTGGGGCGGATTGCATCCTTCTGATTATGGCCGCCCTGACAGAAACGCAGGCATCCGAACTCATTGGAATTGCACGTGGCCTGGACATGGATGTGCTGGTTGAAGTGCATGATGCTGACGAACTGAACCGGGCTCTGGCGCTCGACACGTCTTTGATCGGCATCAACAACCGAAACCTCCGCACCCTGAAGACAGACATTCAGACAACGCTTGATCTGGCCCCTATGGTCCCACCTGACCGGCTGGTTGTGTCTGAGAGCGGCATTAAAACCCAGGATGATCTATTGAAAGTCGGAGAAGTCGGCGCGAGTGCCGTGCTTGTCGGAGAAAGCCTTCTTCGTGAAGAAGATCCAGGCCAGGCTGCGCGCCGTCTTTTAGGTTTCGTCTAATTTTTCTTGCTGAGAGGGCGATCTTCCCCTCTCAGCCTTGTCATTCCGCATTGAGCTCACGCCCTCCTGCTTTTCCTTTCGGAGATGTAACTGGGGCCACTCTGGCCTTCCGGGTCGAGTGACGGTAAGAGCTTCCCCAGATTTGTGCATTTGCAGGAGACCTGCCATGGGCGAGACAACGTCCGCTTCCTACCGGAGCAATGGTCCGGCCCTTTCGCCGGAAACAATGAAGCAAGCCTACAAGGACATGCTTCTTATCCGACGTTTTGAGGAAAAAGCTGGCCAGCTTTACGGAATGGGCCTGATTGGCGGCTTCTGCCATCTTTACATCGGGCAGGAAGCGGTTGTGGCCGGCATCGGTCTGAACATGAAGCAGGGTGATAAATCCATCACCTCGTACCGTGACCATGGTCAAATGCTCGTGGCCGGCATGACACCCCGCGGCGTGATGGCAGAGCTCACCGGGCGTGCAGGCGGCTATTCACGCGGCAAGGGTGGCTCCATGCACATGTTCTCCCGCGAAAAAGAATTCTACGGCGGCCATGGCATCGTCGGTGCGCAGGTCGCTCTAGGCACAGGCTTGGCCTTTGCCAACATGTATCGGGGCACGGACGAAGTCTCCATCGTCTATTTTGGCGAAGGCGCATCAGCTCAGGGACAGGTCTACGAGAGCTTTAATCTCGCAGCGTTGCACAAACTTCCCTGCATCTACGTCATCGAGAACAACAGATACGGCATGGGCACGTCCATTGAGCGTGCCTCTGCCTCCAAAGACCTTTCTCGTAATGCTGAGCCTTGGGGCATCGCGAGCCGCAAGGTCGATGGTATGGACATTTTTGCCGTCCACCAGGCTGCGCAGGAAGCCATGGAACACTGCCGCTCCGGGAAGGGACCTTTCCTGCTGGAAATGGAAACCTACCGTTACCGCGGGCACTCCATGTCTGATCCGGCCAAATACCGTGATCGTGCTGAAGTTGAAGAAATGCGTCGGACACGTGATCCGATTGAAACCCTGAAGGCTGAAATGCTGCGCAACGGCATCGAGGAAAGCATCTTCAAGGACATTGAAACCGAAGTGAAAGCCGTCGTGGCGGACGCTGTTGAATTTGCACAGACCTGTCCTGAGCCGGATCCTTCCGAACTCTGGACTGACATTTTGGTGGAGGCCTGATTTCCATGGCATCTCTGATTCTGATGCCGGCCCTGTCGCCGACCATGACCGAAGGTACAATTGCACGCTGGCTTCGTCAGCCTGGCGATGTAGTGAAGTCTGGCGATGTGATCGCCGAGATTGAAACCGACAAGGCCACGATGGAAGTCGAAGCCGTTGATGACGGTGTGTTCGGGAAGGTTCTCGTGCCCGAGGGCAGCGAGAGCGTAGCTGTCAACACGCCTATTGCTGTCCTTCTTGAAGATGGCGAAGACGTAGCCGCTGCCGAAAACGTGACGCGTTCAGCGGATCCAACTGTTGGCGCATCAGTTGCTATCGAAACTCCATCCGCACCTGCCATTGTCGAGGCTCCGGCTATCAAGCAGGCTGACGACGAGAAAGACTGGGGCGAAACGAAAAACATTACGGTTCGCGAGGCTCTTCGGGACGCGATGGCTGCAGAGTTGCGCCGTGACGAAGACGTCTTCCTGATGGGTGAGGAAGTTGCCCAGTATCAGGGCGCTTACAAGATCAGCCAGGGTCTGCTGGATGAGTTTGGTGAGAAGCGTGTGATTGACATGCCAATCACCGAGCACGGCTTTACTGGCATGGCGGTCGGCGCGGCTCTGACGGGCCTGAAGCCTATCGTTGAGTTCATGACAATGAACTTCTCGCTGCAAGCCATTGATCATATTATTAATTCTGCAGCCAAGACGCTTTATATGTCCGGTGGACAGATGGGCTGCCCGATCGTTTTCCGTGGCCCGAATGGTGCCGCGGCACGCGTCGGCGCTCAGCACTCCCAGTGCTTTGCAAGCTGGTATGCTCATATTCCCGGCCTGAAGGTCGTTGCTCCGTGGTCCGCCGCGGATGCGAAGGGTCTTCTGCGCGCGGCTATTCGGGATCCGAACCCGGTAGTCGTACTGGAAAACGAGATCCTGTACGGCCAGAAATTCCCATGCCCTACGGATGAAGACTTCATCCTGCCGATCGGGAAGGCCAAGATCGAGCGTGAAGGTAAAGACGTGACCCTGGTTGCGTTCTCGATCATGGTTGGCGTTGCGCTCGATGCCGCTGCAAAGCTGGCAGAAGAGGGCATTGAAGCCGAAGTCATCAACCTTCGTACGCTGCGGCCCCTTGATACTGAAACGATCATCAAGAGCGTCAAGAAGACGAGCCGGATTGTTTCCGTTGAAGAAGGCTGGCCGGTTGCGGGGATCGGCGCAGAAATCTGCACGGTCGCCGTTGAGCAGGCTTTTGACTGGCTCGATGCTCCTCCAGCGCGCGTCTGCGGGCTTGACCTGCCGCTGCCCTACGCGTCCAATCTTGAAAAACTGGCACTTCCGAAACCCGAGTGGGTTGTGGAAGCGGTCCGCAAGCAGTTCGGGGACTGACCGACAATGGCAATCGATATTCTGATGCCGGCCCTGTCGCCGACAATGACTGAGGGCAAGCTGGTCCGCTGGCTTAAAAACGAAGGAGACACGGTCTCTGCCGGAGACGTGATCGCTGAAATCGAGACCGACAAGGCCACGATGGAAGTTGAAGCGGTAGATGAAGGAATTCTTGGCCGTATCCTCGTTCAGGAAGGCGCGGAAGGTGTCGCTGTTAACACACCTATCGCCATTCTTGTCGAAGACGGCGAAGATGTTCCAGCAGCATCTTCAGCACAGGCACCCGCTTCAGTAGCTCCGGTTGATGCGCCTGCTGCTTCCGTAAATCCACCTGCGCCAGTCACCAAGGCAGCAGTTATGGCAGAGAGTTCTGAGCGTATTTTTGTTTCTCCGCTTGCAAAGCGTATGGCAAAAGAGCGCGGAATTGCTCTCGCGTCGCTCAACGGAACGGGACCAAACGGTCGTATTCTAAAGCGCGATGTAGAGAAGGGCGGCCAGCCGGCTAAAACTGCGCCCAAAGCTACGTCCGCGGCACCCGTTGCTAACGAGGGTACCGTAACGCGCGTTCCGAATTCCACGATGCGTAAAGTCATCGCGCGACGCCTGACGGAATCAAAAACGCAGGTGCCGCATTTTTATGTATCTGTGGACATCGAACTTGATGCTCTGCTTGCGCTTCGTTCCAAACTGAACGCGACGGCTGAAGACAATAGCTTCAAGCTCTCTGTAAACGACATGATGATCAAGGCCGTAGGGCTGGCACTCAAGAAGGTGCAGGGTCTGAACGTCCAGTTTACAGATTCAGAGACGCTGCATTTCGATAATGTGGACATCTCGATGGCTGTATCCATTCCAGATGGCCTTATAACGCCAATTATTCGGAATGCGGACCAGAAGTCCCTGCGCGAAATCAGTCGCGAAGCCAAAGATCTGGCCAAGCGTGCCCGCGCAGGCAAGCTGAAGCCGGAGGAATTCCAAGGCGGGACATTCTCGATCTCCAACATGGGGATGTTCGGCGTCCGCGATTTTGCCGCGATCATCAATCCGCCGCAGGCTGGTATCCTGGCTATTGCGTCGGGCGAGAAACGTGCCGTGGTTCGTGGAGACCAGCTTGCAATTGCAACCGTCATGACGGCGACACTTTCTGTTGATCATCGTGCCGTTGATGGCGCACTTGGCGCACAGTGGCTGAACGCCCTGCGCGACATCGTACAGAACCCTTACACTCTGGTGGTCTGATCCATGTCCGATACTTTCGATCTGATCGTTGTTGGTGGCGGTCCTGGCGGTTACGTTGCAGCACTCCGAGCCAGCCAGCTTGGCATGAGCGTTGCCATCGTGGAGAGCACGCATTTTGGTGGTATCTGCCTCAACTGGGGCTGCATCCCCACCAAGGCGCTCCTGCGCTCCTCGGAAATTCATCATCTTCTGCATGATCTGAACACGTTCGGCTTCTCGGCCGAAAATGTTTCCTTTGATCTTCCGAAGATTGTCGCCCGGTCCCGCGGCATTGCACGCCGTATGGGCGGCGGAATTGCTCACCTGCTGAAGAAGGCCAAGGTCACGACCTTTGACGGTCGTGCAAAACTGGCTGGACGGGCAGGGGAAGCACATAAGGTTTCCATCACCAAAGACGGCGCTGAAGTCGCAGTCATCAAGTCGCCCAACGTGATCCTGGCAACAGGGGCGCGCGGTCGTCAGCTTCCAGGTCTTGAGACGGACGGAAAGTTGATCTGGGGTGCGCGTGAGGCCATGACTCCGGCAGAACTGCCGAAGCGTCTTCTGGTCATTGGCTCTGGAGCTATTGGCATTGAATTTGCGTCTTTCTACCGCAACATGGGTAGCGACGTCACAATTGCTGAAGTTGCGGATCGCATTCTGATTGCCGAAGATCCTGAAATCAGCGCCGCTGCCCGCAAAGCCTTTGAGAAGCAGGGGATGAAAATCATCACCGGCGCAAAGGTTGGAGCGCTGCAGAAGGGCGAAAACGACGTCTCCACCACGATTGAAAGTGCGTCTGGCACGGTTGATCTGACCGTGGATCGCGTGATCTGCGCTGTTGGTATTGTTGGAAATGTTGAAGATCTGGGCCTCGAGGGAACCAAGGTTCAAGTCGATCGTACTCATATCATCACGGACGGCTTCTGCCGCACGGCAGAGCCGGGCATTTATGCTATCGGGGACGTGGCAGGCGCTCCATGGCTTGCTCACAAGGCAAGCCATGAAGGCATTCTCTGCGTCGAGAAGATTGCCGGTCGCTCCCCACAGCCTCTGCATGCGCTGAACATTCCGGGCTGCACTTACTCTCGTCCCCAGATTGCTTCCGTAGGTCTGAGCGAAGAGAAGGCTATTGCCTCTGGTCACAAGGTCCGCGTCGGTCGCTTCCCGTTCATGGCGAATGGCAAGGCCGTAGCGATGGGTGAGACGGAAGGCATGGTCAAAACCGTGTTTGACGCGACCACCGGAGAGCTTCTTGGTGCTCATATGATCGGTGCCGAAGTCACAGAAATGATCCAGGGTTATGTTATCGCCCGGACCAGTGAGCTGACGGAAGCAGAACTGATCGAGACGGTTTTCCCGCATCCGACAATCTCCGAGACAATGCATGAAGCGACTCTGGCGGCCTTCGATGGCCCGCTCCATATCTGAGCATCATGTCCCAGCGCATCACCATTGATCATCGGTCAGCGCCTTCTCCCCGTCATCCGGAGAAAGCGCATCGCCCCGATAACCCGATCCAGCGCAAGCCGTCCTGGATCAGGGTCAAAGCGCCCAATCATCCCGTCTATCACGAGACGCGAGCTCTGATGCGGGAAGCGAATCTGGTTACGGTGTGCGAAGAGGCTGCTTGCCCGAATATCGGGGAATGCTGGTCTCAGCGTCATGCCACCATGATGATCATGGGAGAGATCTGCACGCGCGCCTGCGCGTTCTGCAACGTCACAACCGGCCTGCCCAAGGCGCTGGACGAGGACGAGCCTCGCAGGGTTGCAGAAGCTGTAGCAAAGCTCGGCCTCAAGCACGTTGTGATTACATCGGTGGACCGTGATGATCTTGCGGATGGCGGGGCGCGCCATTTTGCCAATGTGATCAAAGCCATCCGGACGGCTTCAGCGAGCACTACAATCGAAATCCTGACTCCTGACTTCCTGAGGAAGCCGGGCGCTCTAGAGGTTGTCGTGGAAGCTAGACCGGACGTTTTCAATCACAATATCGAGACTGTGCCACGTCTCTATCCCACTATTCGTCCGGGTGCGCGATACTATCAGTCCCTTCGTCTGCTGGACGGTGTGAAGAGGCTTGATCCATCCATTTTCACCAAGTCCGGCCTGATGCTTGGCCTTGGTGAGGAGAAGATGGAAGTATGGCAGGTCATGGATGATTTCAGGGTCGCTGACGTCGATTTTCTGACGTTGGGACAGTACCTTCAGCCGAGCGTAAAGCATGCATCGGTCGAAAAGTTTGTTACCCCGGAAGAATTTGACGGCTATGCTGCGGCTGCCCGTTCCAAAGGATTTCTCCAGGTCAGTGCCAGCCCTCTGACACGATCCTCCTATCATGCGGACAGTGACTTCGCGAAGCTGCAGGCTGCGCGAAACAGCCGTCTGAAAGAAAGTCCCTGATGCCGACACATGCCGAGCAACGGTTGATTGCCTACACGCCGGAGCAACTTTTTGATCTGGTCGCAGATGTGGAGAGATATCCGCAGTTTCTGCCATGGTGCGTCAAAGCGACTATCAAATCCAAGACGGAGCATGAACTGGTAGCTGACCTGACAATCGGGTTCGGTCCGTTCCGTGAGACCTTTACGAGCCGTGTGACCTTGGAATGCCCTTCGCGTATCCGCGTCCGCTATGAAAAAGGGCCTTTCCGGTATCTGAATAACGTCTGGACATTCACACCTGATCCTCGTGGTTGCCTGGTGGATTTCTTTGTGGACTTCGAGTTCCGGTCCCGTCTGCTTCAGAATGCGATGGGTGTTGTTTTCAATGAAGGCGTTCGTCTGATGGTCTCAGCCTTCATCAAGCGGGCTCGTGATATCTATGGCGTACAGACGCCACAATCCCGTACTCCGCAGCCGGGACTTTCCTGAGCACAGGAAAGAATTCGTAATACGTCATGAACCATTTGGCGCGTGTGGCGTTTTGAGCCCCAAGCACCGAATGGTGTCATGAAAGGATTACGCAATGAAGAAATTTACCTTCGGCGCATTTGCCTTCTCGGCTTTGATTGCTGCTGCTTCTCCGGCTATGGCCGAACACCATGGACATCACCATGGCAAAAAGTCTTCTTCGCACATGCAGAAGTCTGATGAAGCGTCTGCAACAGACGCCCTGAACGCCCGCTCGCTCCAGCAGGCTCAGACGCCAGTTCAGGCACAGGCTCCAGCAGCTCCGCTTCCGGTTGCAACGGCGCCGACGTCCGCGGTTGTTCCTACGGCGCCGGTCCCAACCGTACCGCCAGCGGCATCAACAATGCCAGCAACGGCCCCGACTGACGGTCAGTAAATCGTCAGTCGGCACGGTTTGGCATAAAGGCCCTCACCAGATCGGTGGGGGCTTTTTTGTTCAGGCCTTCAGGATCATTTCAAGAGCATGTCTTACCGTAACCTTTCTAACTGCAGTTCGATCTCCCGAAAAAACATGTCGCTCTGAAATTGCCTTTCCTGGAAAAACAGCCAGCCCGAAGCAAACAGTTCCCAAAGGTTTCTCAGCACTTCCCCCGTCTGGTCCTGCTATTCCTGTGACAGAAGCCGCTACTGTCGCATCCGCGGCATGCCACAGTGCGCCCTCCGCCATGGCTCGTGCCGTCTCTTCACTGACTGCGCCGTATCGAACAAGAGTGTCTGCCGGAACGCCAACAGCACTGCTTTTCAGGGCATTGGAATAGGTCACAAGGCCGCCTTCGATCACGCTGGACGACCCTGCAATATCGGTGAGGGCCGCGCAGATCATCCCGCCCGTGCAACTTTCCACAGTCACAAGACGCAGGTTTCTTACCGCCAAATGCGCAAGCACTTGTTCACAAAGTGATCGAAAATCAGTTTCCGACATTGGAAGCGCTCACTCGATAAACCATCATGTTAGCTTCGATATTTTCGATGTACATTCGCGTTTCCCGATAAGGTAGACGCTCGATCCAATCGAGAATGCCATCTTCAGATAAAGGATCGGCAGGTGGATTTGCTTTGAGCCACAGATCCACCCGATGCGGCCCAGCATTATAAGCAGCCAAGGCATAGGGAATGACGTTATCAAAGCGCGCGAGCAACTGGGATACGTAAGCATTCCCTACGGTCAGATTGGTCTGAGGATCCAGCAAGGCCGCTGCGGAGACATTCATGCCCCCCAGATGGGCCCGTCGCACAACATCCGTCGCGGCCCCGGGTAAGATCTGAAGCAGTCCTATGGCATGAGCCCCGCTGATGGCAGCAGAATCGAACCCGCTTTCCTGCCTGATGACGGCTGGAAGCAAACCATCTGGGACAGTCGATGCTTCCGGCCATGGATTAGGGAAACCCTGCGGATAAAGGGCAACGCCTTTTCGTGACAAGGCATGAGCGGCAAAGACTTCAGCGGCAGGAACATTAAGGCGTGAGCCAAGGTCTGCCACAGCTTTCTGACCTTGCGGCGTCGGATTAGCGATCAGAAGAAGCAGGAGGAAGTCTTTAGCGTGTTCCTGATCTCCTGACTGCATCAGGTCGGTGGCCGCCTCGACGAGATCCTGTCGCTGCAAGTCTCCTGATGCCACCGTTGGAAGAGAGTGCAAGCTTTGCTGGAGCGCACTATCGAATTCCTGAGACGTCGTCCCGGCCAAAATAAAAGACTGCTCCCCGGAAAGCGCTGCCTGAGCAAGCTGGCCATGGAACGTCGTGGGAAAACGTGTCGCACGCTCAAATGCGTCCTGCGCGTCTCCTGAATGCCCTGCGGCCAGGCGGGCGCGCGCAGTCCAGTACCAGCCTCGAGCCTGCATCGCGAGTGAGGAAGCCTGCTGGAGCGGCCTGAAAAATTCCTCCGCTTGGTCGGGAGAGTTTAATAGCCGAAGAGCAATAAAGCCCGAAAGATTTTGTGCTTCCTGACGGTCGATTTCGGTGAGCGGCAGTGTTGTGTCCTGCGCTAGGGCGTAAGCGTCCTGCACACGACCTGCGAGGAGTAGGGCGCGAGCCAGACTTGCTCTTTCACTGGACCACTCATGAGAAGGAGCCGCAGCTTGCAAGCGTGAACCCGCATCATTCCAGAGCGCCAAAGCTTCATCCAGGCGGTCTCCGCGCCGGAGAGCCCGCAGGCGATAACGAATTAAAATGGGATCTGCACGCTCCGCAGGAGATAGAGCCTCAAATGCGCTGTCGGCATCAGGGGAGACGGATCGTTCAGCGAGTCTCGCGCGTGCAAGAGCCTGACGCTCGGGCGGCAAGCGAGGGATCTGACGTCCAGCGGCTGAAATCTGCCCCTTGGCTTCAAGAGTAGCATAACGCTGCCACTGATCATCCGCACTGAAAACAGTGGCATATCGCGCCAGAAGAGCACCTTCTTCCTGAACAGTTCCTGCACCGGAAATCCAAAGCCTGCGCACTTCATTCACTGCACTGGGGAGATGATCCTGACAGTTCAGGAACGCCGAGACGAGTGTCAGGGGAAGAGCCGGGCAGAGACGGTTTAAAGCTTCAGGATCAGACGTATGCGTAAGGGCATTCTGATATCGCCACAGAATTTTGGCGCGTTGTGGCCAGACCGGGGTCTGCAGAAGAAAGGCGGCATAGTCGTCCGCAGGTCGGTCTGTGGCTAAAGGCGCGACAAGTGACAGCCACTGAGCCAATCGGTTTTGAACCGAGGGTGTAGAGGGCAAAGGAGCTGCCGCCCCAAGAAACAGGGCAGCAGCCAGCAGAAGTGGTCGATCAGTTCGGCAGCACAACATGATGCCAGATTTCTCCTCCGCCGCGGATGATAAGCTCAATCGCCACAACCAGAACGACAAACAGACCACACCATGCGATCCAGCTGTAACGGGCCAGAAGCCCGGCAATGAACGACGCGGCAACGCCCATCAGCAACACAGAGAACGCAAGGCCGCCCATGAGAATCCATGGATGACCAACAGCAGCACCTGCGACAGCAAGGACATTGTCCAGACTCATGGAAAGATCGGCAATGACAATCTTGAGAATGGCAGGCCCAAGACGGGAAGGGGCGTCAACCTCCACGTCCGCATCACTGTGCCGGAGTTCCCGATACATTTTCCAGCAGACCCAGAGCAGCAGACAGCCGCCTGCAAGCGTCAGGCCCACAATAGCCAGAAGACGGGCTGCAACCAGTGCCAGTCCAATTCGCAGGACAGCCGCAAACGCTGTGCCGATCAGAATGGCCAGACGCCTCTTTCGCCCCTGAAGGCTACGAACCGCCATCCCGATGACAACAGCGTTGTCTCCCGCGAGCGTGATATCAATGAGGGTGACCTGTGCCAGCGCAAACAGGCCGTGAACGAAAGTATCAGGGAGCAAGGTTGTCATTCTTCCAAAAGGGGTCCGTGCAATATCCTCGTATTTGGTCTAAGCAGCCTCCGTAAAGCCCCACTCGCCTCCGGAGTTCTCATGGTTCCGCGTTATAGCCGCCCCCAGATGACCGCAATCTGGTCGCCCGCCAACCGTTACCGTATCTGGTTCGAAATTGAAGCCCTGGCCTGTGAAGCCATGGCGGAACAGGGCGCAATCCCTGCCGAATCAGCCAAAACGATCCGCGAAAAGGGAGATGCCGCAATGGCCGCATTCTCCGACGCTGACCTGGCCCGGATTGACGAGATCGAGGCGGAAACGCGCCATGACGTGATTGCGTTCCTGACATGGCTGGCAGAAAAAGTTGGCCCGGACAGTCGTTTCGTTCATCTCGGCATGACGTCTTCGGATGTGCTGGACACATGCCTGTCCGTTCAGCTGACACAGGCTTCCGACCTTCTTCTTGAAGATCTGGAGCGCGTTCTCGCTGCTCTCAAGACGCGCGCATACGAACACAAGCTGACCGTGACGATCGGCCGCAGCCACGCCATTCACGCAGAACCAACTAGCTTCGGCCTGAAACTGGCTGGCCATTATGCAGAATTCGCGCGCAACAAAGAGCGTCTGCTTCAGGCCCGCAAAGAAATCGCTGTCTGTGCCATTTCCGGTGCGGTCGGTACGTATGCTCATATTGACCCGGCCGTCGAAGAATACGTTGCCGACAAGCTGGGACTTGTTGCCGAAAGCGTCTCCACGCAGGTTATCCCTCGCGACCGTCACGCAGCCTTTTTCTGCACCCTGGGCGTGATTGCCAGCGGTATTGAACGTCTGGCTGTTGAAGTTCGCCACTTGCAGCGTTCGGAAGTGCGCGAAGCGGAAGAGTTCTTCCACAAGGGACAGAAGGGCAGCTCCGCGATGCCGCACAAGCGGAATCCGGTGCTGTCCGAAAATATGACAGGCCTTGCCCGCCTGATTCGCTCTCACGTTACGCCTGCACTGGAAAACGTTGCCCTCTGGCACGAACGTGACATCAGCCACTCGGCCGTGGAGCGGAACATCTGCCCTGACGCCACGATCGGGCTTGATTTCGCTCTGATGCGTCTGGCTGGCATGATGGAAAAGCTCATGGTCTATCCGGACCAGATGATTGCCAACATGGAAAGCCTTGGTGGCGTTGTCCATTCGGGTGAAGTGCTGCTGGTTCTGGCCCGCGCTGGCATTTCCCGCGAAGACGCCTACCGGATCGTCCAGCGCAACGCCATGGAGACATGGACGAAGCTGGGCCACCCTGACTTCCGCACGTTCCGCGAGAATCTTGAAGCAGATCCGGAAGTTGCTGGCCGTGTCAGCGCGGAAGTTCTGGACCGGGCCTTCGATCCGGCGCAGCATCTCAGCCAGGTTGATCGCATCTTTAACCGCATTTTCGGTTAATCTGGACAAACGGGGGCGGGAATAGTTTTCCCGCACTCTCGCGGTTCCGGTTCCGCAATGCTATGGAACCGAAAAACCGTCGCTGGACCAGCCGTTTCCGCATCCCTGACAAACGGGACGGCGCAACGCAGTAAGGATTGCTCATGGCCCGCCGCCGCCAGCTCTATGAAGGCAAAGCCAAGGTTCTTTTCGAAGGGCCCGAGCCCGGAACGCTCGTGCAGTATTTCAAGGATGACGCTACCGCCGGAAACGGCGCCAAAAGTGGCGTGATCACAGGGAAGGGTGTTCTGAACAACCGCATCAGCGAATACCTGATGATGAAGTTGCACGACATCAACATCCCAACGCACTTCATTCGCCGTCTCAACATGCGTGAGCAACTGATCCGCGAAGTCGAGATCATTCCACTCGAAGTGGTGGTCCGCAATGTTGCGGCGGGCTCGATCGCCAAGCGCCTTGGCATCCCTGAAGGGACCCGTCTGCCGCGCACAATCATCGAATATTACTACAAGAACGATACTCTCGGGGACCCGATGGTCTCTGAAGAGCATATTGCCGCATTCGACTGGGCCTCACCACAGGACCTGGACGACATGAATACACTGGCTCTCAGGACCAATGATTTCCTGATGGGCATATTCATGGGCGTTGGCATCACCCTCATTGATTTCAAGCTGGAATTCGGCCGTCTCTGGGAAGGCGAGGAGATGCGGATTATCGTCGCTGACGAAATCTCTCCCGATAACTGCCGCCTGTGGGACAGCAAAACCAGCGAGAAAATGGACAAGGACCGATTCCGCAGGGACATGGGCCGCGTCGAAGAAGCTTATCAGGAAGTTGCACGGCGTCTCGGGATCCTGCCCGAAGCCAGTAATGGAGACCTCAAGGGTCCGGAGGCAATATAATGAAAATCCGCGTTTTCGTTTCTCTGAAAGATGGTGTTCTTGACCCGCAGGGCAAAGCCGTCGGCCATGCTCTTGAGTCTCTGGGTTTCAAAGGTGTTGGTGAAGTGCGCGTTAACCGCGTGATCGAACTGGACGTTGCAGCGCAGGACAATGCTGCAGCTCTTGCGGAGGGTGAGGCCATGGCCCGCGCCCTTCTGGCTAACGAAGTCATTGAAGACTTCAGCGTAGAGGTGGCAGCATGAAGCTCTTCTCCGCTGCTCTTCTGGCTGTCGGTCTCGTGACCGTAGCCGCGGCTCCTGCTCATGCACAGCGCGTTTCCAAGGTCTCCGGAAAAGCTCTGGGCAACATGTGCTCGGCCAGCAAGTCCACCGCTCTCTGTGACGCCTATCTCGCAGGCGTCATGGACAGCGAAGTCTGGTCCAAGAAATATGACAGCTACGCCGATGACGCTGGCGCGCCTGTCGCGTTTTGTGTTCCGGTCAGCGAAACGACAACGCAGGTCCGCGGCAAGCTGATTTCCTGGCTGCACGCTCATAATGATGCGTTGACGCAGTCGGGCGGCAAGGCCGTTTACCGCGCCCTACATGATGCGTACCCTTGCCATACGGCTCCGGAGGCTCAGAAATGAAGGCAGGTATCGTCGTATTTCCTGGCACGAACCGGGAGCGCGACATGGTGCACGCCCTGAGGCTGGTTTCCGGCCAGACCCCGAAGATGATCTGGCACCGGGACACATCCCTTGGTGATCTGGATCTCGTGGTTCTGCCAGGGGGTTTCAGCTTCGGAGATTATCTGCGCAGTGGTGCCATGGCTGCTCATTCTCCGATCATGCGCGAAGTCAAAGCTTTCGCTGAGAAGGGTGGCCATGTTCTCGGTGTCTGTAACGGTTTTCAGATCCTGACGGAAACGCATCTTCTGCCAGGCGCACTGCTTCGCAACGCTGGCCTGCGCTTTCTGTCGCAGGACTGCCACCTGAAAGTTGAAAATGCCACGTCGGCATTCACGCAAGGATGGAAGAGCGGCGACATTTTCCGTGCACCGCTTGCCCATGGCGATGGCAACTACACGGCCTCACCTGAAACGCTTGAGCGTCTCGAAGGAGAGGGCCGGGTTGCATTCCGCTATTGTGCCGCTGATGGACAGGTCTCAGAGGGCAATCGCCACTCCAATCCCAACGGCAGCGCGCGCTCGATTGCTGGTATCCTGAGTGAAAATGGCCGTGTGTGTGGCCTGATGCCGCACCCTGAAAACCTGACTGACCCGGAAATCGGTGCGACTGATGGCGTGCCGCTCTTCAAAGGCCTGGTGGAGGCTCTCGTCGGATGAGTGTTACAATCGACGCCAAACTGGCCCAGTCGTTCGGCCTAACACCTGCGGAATATGACAAGCTCCTGAGCATCATGGGCCGCACGCCCAGCTTTACAGAGCTTGGCATTTTCTCGGTCATGTGGTCCGAGCACTGTTCTTACAAATCCTCCCGCATCCATCTCAAGACGCTGCCAACCAAGGCTCCATGGGTCATTCATGGACCGGGCGAAAATGCTGGCGTTGTTGATATCGGCGAAGGTCTGGCTGCCGTCTTTAAGATGGAAAGCCACAACCATCCGTCCTTCATCGAGCCTTATCAGGGCGCAGCGACAGGCGTGGGCGGTATCCTGCGTGACGTGTTCACCATGGGGGCCCGTCCGGTCGCCAACCTGAATGCCCTACGCTTCGGTGACCCAAAAAATCCGGGAACGCGCCGTATCGTCGATGGTGTTGTTCGCGGCGTAGGTGGATACGGCAACTGCGTCGGCGTTCCGACGGTCGGCGGGGAAGTCAACTTCCACAAGGCCTATGACGGCAATCCGCTCGTCAATGCGATGACGGTAGGTGTCGCCAAGCAAGACAAGATTTTCCTTTCTGCTGCTGCAGGCATTGGAAATCCGGTTGTTTATGTTGGCTCCAAAACCGGTCGAGACGGTATTCATGGCGCTACCATGTCCTCCGCCGAGTTCGACGATGAGGCCGCCTCCAAGCGTCCGACCGTGCAGGTTGGCGACCCGTTCATCGAGAAGCTGCTGATTGAGGCGTGCCTTGAACTGATGGCCACCGATGCGATCGTGGCCATTCAGGATATGGGTGCGGCTGGCCTGACGTCTTCTGCTGTTGAAATGGCAGGCAAGGGTGGCGTCGGAATTGAGCTTGACCTTGATTCCGTCCCGCAGCGCGAACCCGGCATGTCAGCCTACGAAATGATGCTGTCTGAAAGCCAGGAGCGTATGCTCATGGTTCTCAAGCCTGAAAGCACCGAGCAGGCCCGGGCCATCTTCGAAAAGTGGGAGCTGGATTTCGCTATCGTCGGGCAGCTGACAGATAGTGGCCGCATCACAATCAAGCACAACGGACAGGTCGAAGCGGATATTCCGCTGGCACCGCTGGCCGATGAAGCTCCGATCTACAATCGCCCGACTGTTCCGCTGGAAGCCCCACGGCACATCCAGCCGCCTGCAGACCCGGTAGGGATTGAGCATGCTCTACTGACATTGATCGGCTGCCCGGATCTGGCGTCCCGCGCATGGATCTGGAACCAGTACGATGCATCCGTCGGCGGGAATACGGCGCGCCGCCCAGGTGCGGCAGATGCTGCCATTGTGCGCGTGGAAGGAACGCGTCTGGGCCTCGCCCTGACGACAGACTGCACCCCGCGTTACTGTCAGGCTGACCCGAAAACTGGAGCAGCACAGGCTGTTGCGGAGGCATGGCGCAACATTACGGCAACAGGTGCGAAGCCTTTGGCCGTGACGGACAACCTGAATTTCGGCAATCCGGAACGTCCGGAAATCATGGCTCAGTTTGCTCAAGCCATCAAAGGCATGGGTGAGGCGTGCCGTGCGCTGGATTTCCCGGTCGTGAGTGGCAATGTCTCATTGTATAACGAGACACGTTCACCATCAGGTCTGGCCCAGGCTATTCTCCCGACACCGGCGATCGGCGCTCTGGGTGTTCTCGCAGATGCATCGCGGTCCATCGGACTGTCCATGCCTACAGATCATGATCTGGTTCTGATCGGCGAAATCCGTGGTGAACTCGGTCAGTCCCTGTGGCTCCGCGAGATTTGCCATCGCGAGGACGGTGCTCCGCCTCATGTTGATCTTGTTGCAGAGCGCCGGAACGGTGACTTTGTGCGCGGACAGATTGAAGCCGGGTTGGTCACAGCCTGCCACGATATTGCAGATGGCGGTCTTCTTGTGACACTGGCTGAGATGGTCATGGCTGGAGATGTTGGATGCGTGTTGAATGCACCCCCATCCAACATTCCACTGCATGCTTTCTGGTTCGGTGAAGATCAGGCGTGCTATGTTGTGGCGACCAAAAGCGCTCAGGCTCTTCTTGCCGCAGCCGAAAAAGCTCATGTCCCGGCCCGCAAGCTGGGTCATTCCGCCGGCAAGGAACTGAAGCTTGCGGATGGTATTGCACTAAAAGCCAGCAGACTGCGCGACATCAACGCAGCATTCTTCCCGAAATTCATGGGTGAGGACGCCTGACACATGCCGATGACAGCATCCGAAATCGAACGAACCATCCTGGCCGCTATTCCCGATGCCCAGATCACAATTCAGGATCTGGCCGGGGACGGGGATCACTACGCCTGCACCGTGGTCAGCACGGCATTCGAAGGGCTTTCTCGTGTACGCCAGCACAAACTGGTTTATGATGCGTTCGGAACCCGCATGGGTACTGAGCTGCATGCGATGGCTCTCAAAACCCTGACCCCTTGAACTCAGGGGGAATCATTCCCTTCTGAAGTGACTGCTGACAGCCAGGGAGGGCTTTGCCTCTCCCTGATGCCGACAAAAGGAAAAACCAATGTCTGAGACCGTGTTCCAGCATATCCAGAACCTGATCGACGCAAACCCGGTCATGCTGTTCATGAAGGGTGACAAACTCTTCCCGCAGTGCGGCTTCTCTGCACGTGTTGTGCAGATCCTGAACCACCTTGGCGTGCCGTTCGAGACCTGCAATATTCTTGAAAGCGCTGAGCTTCGTCAGGGCATCAAGGATTTCTCACAGTGGCCGACCGTGCCGCAGCTCTACGTCAAAGGTGAGTTCGTTGGCGGCTGCGACATCGTGACGGACATGTACCAGAGCGGTGAACTTGAGACTCTGCTGACCGAAAAAGGAATCGCTACGGCGAATGCCTGATTTCGTTAATTCCGGCCGCTGAAACGGCCGGAATTCAACCTTTTTCAAGGCTTGCAGACGCCACAATTCAGCCATGATGTGTCCAAAAGTGGCAAGACCTTGATTTTTTCTAAAACTTTCCCCATCGGGGTTGTCGAACCCTCTGATTACGTCATACGGTAGTTCCATCAAAACAGGGATGGAAACACATCAATGGCGCGACAGTGGGCTGGCCGAATTGCTCTCGGCATTATGGGCGTTGGACTATGCATGGGAGCCGGAAAGGCTCATGCCCGTGCAGCCATCACTGATTACGAAGCCAGCAAGCTGACATTTGATGCGCTGACAGCAACCCCGGTTTACCACCGTCCGGTTGTTCACTTTGCTCGTCACTCCGCAAGCCACTCAATGGCATGGAGCGGACATCACGCTGTAATCCGTAACGTGGCTTATCGCCCGCATGCAGCTGCCGCAACAACAGCTCATCGCCACGTTCGCAGCCGTCGCACCTGATATTATGTAAGGCGTAGCGCATCCACGATGCGTCGCGCCTGCCCCTCACGATTGACCGCAATAACGTCAAAACGCGTGTTCGGGCGTGACCAGTCTGGTCTGGTCGCAAGGACATACTCGAAGGCTGCCATCAGCCGCTCAGCCTGACGAGGCTGAAGGGCTTCCACGCTATCCCTGAGTGTGGAACGGCTTTTTACCTCGACAGCAATAACCCAGTCGTCATCCGCAACCAGAAGATCGATTTCGCCATATGGCGTTCTGAGCCTTTGAGCCAGAATTTCCAGCCCTGCCTCCACCATATGGCGCCTTGCGATTTCTTCTGCGTTCAGGCCGCCGTAATAAGCCTGAACGCCTCGTGCGCGGCGATTAATCAGCGCTCGTCTTTCATAAGGCGGGCTGCATCAATCGCAAAATACGTCAGAATGCCATTACAACCAGCCCGCTTGAAAGCAATCAGGCTCTCCATAATGGTCCGATCCCGCTCAAGCCAGCCATTCTGAATAGCGCCAGCCAGCATCGCGTATTCTCCGGACACCTGATAGGCAAAGGTCGGCACAGCGAAACGGTCACGGATGCGGCGGATAATGTCCAGATAGGGCATGCCCGGCTTGACCATGATCATGTCCGCACCTTCACGAATGTCCTGTTCGACTTCACGAAGAGCTTCGTCCGAATTGGCCGGGTCCATCTGATAGGTTTTCTTGTCGCCCGTCAGAAGGCCACCTGATCCCAGCGCATCACGGAACGGGCCGTAGAAAGCAGAAGCGTATTTCGCGGTATAGGCCATGATGCGGACGGTCTCGAAGCCGTTGGCATCAAGTGTCTCACGGATTGCCTGCACACGACCATCCATCATGTCAGACGGCGCAATAATGTCGTTTCCAGCGCGGGCCTGATTGAGCGCCTGCTGACGCAGAATCTCGACAGACTCGTCATTGAGGATACGGCCGTCCTTAATAACACCGTCATGGCCATGATCCGTGTAGGGATCGAGCGCCACGTCACCAATGACACCAAGCTCCGGAAAAGCTTCCTTGATGACGCGCGACGCGCGGCACATCAGATTGTCCGGGTTCAGGGCTTCGGTACCCGTTGCATCACGCAGTTCGACTGGCGTGATGGGGAAGATGGCAACCGCCGGGATGCCAAGCTCAACAGCCGGGCGGACATGCTCCACCAGATTGTCGAGGCTGACGCGCTCAACACCGGGCATGGAGGACACTTTCTGGCGCTGGTTTTCGCCTTCACAAACGAAAATCGGCCAGATCAGGTCATCGACGTGCAGTCGATTTTCCTGAACCAGCCGACGTGTAAAGGCATCGTGGCGATTACGCCGCGGGCGGAAGAGGGGGAATGATGCGTTCGTCATGCCCCCAATCATGCTCCTATATTTTCTATCTGGAAAGCAGGCTGTGACGTACTCCGTAACAGAAATAGATCGCCAGCCCGATCACGAGCCATACCACCAGCCGAACCCAGGTCAGCAGATCCAAAGACACCATGACCGCACCGCAGGACAACACGCCCAGAACCGGAATAATCGGCCCACCTGGCACACGGAAGAGGCGAGGGGCCTGAGGCTCCTTCATCCTTAAAAGTGGAACGCCGACGCAAACAATGATGAACGCAAGCAGGGTTCCGATGGAGGTCATGTTGCCCAACTCACCAATCGGGAGCACTGCGGTCAGAACGCTTGTCAGGGCAGCAAAGCAGAGATGGGACGTCCAGGGTGTATGCGTGCGCGTGTTCAGCTTCGCGAAGACTTTCGGAAGCAGCCCGTCATGCGACATGGCCAGAAATACGCGCGCCTGACCTAAAAGAAGCCCAAACAGGACAGAAACGTATCCTACTGTAATCCCCAGTTTCACGAGACTGGCGAGCCATGGGGCACCAGCAGCATCAATCGCCGTGGCAACCGGGCTTGGATCATTCGCCATGACTTTATAGTTCACAACGCCCGTCAGAACCGCAGAGAACACTGCATAAACAACACCACAGATCAGTAAGCTTCCGATAATGCCGACCGGGATATCCCGGGCTGGGTTTTTGCTGTCCTGCGCGGTTGTGGAGACGATATCGAATCCCAGATAGGCAAAGAATGCCATCCCTGCGGCCCGCATCACGCCCGAGAAGCCGAAATGCCCAAAGGTGCCGTCATTCGGCGGAATATACGGATGATAATTGGCCAGCTTGATATGCGGGATGCAGAACACCAGCACCAGAGCGATCACTGCCAGCTTGATCACCACGATGACGTTGTTCACCGCAGCGGACTGGCTGACACCACGCATCAACAAGGCTGTTACGACCCAGATAGCCAGAACAGCCGGGAAATTGAACCAGGCACTGACAACTGACCCGTCCGCCAGTGTCACGGGTGTCATGGGTGTCGCCAGAAGCCGCGGATCAATCGTAATGCCCCAACCTGAGAGCAGGGAGGACACATAGCCCGACCAGCTCGAGGCCACAGCGGCTGCACCTACTGTATATTCCAGCACAAGATCCCAACCGATGATCCAGGCAATCAACTCACCCATGGACGCATAGGCATAGGAATACGCTGACCCGCCTGACGGGATCATACCAGCCAGTTCGCCGTAACAGAGGCCGGCAAATCCACAGGCGAGGGCGGCAATAAGATAGGACAGCGTGACGGCAGGGCCTGCATTCTGGCCTGCTGCAACGCCTGTCAGGGAGAACAGGCCGGCACCGATGGTCACACCCACACCGAGTGCGATGAGGTGCCAGGGGCCAAGAACACGTTTCAGGCCTGTATTGTCAGACGCAGCGGAAGACACAGGCTTGGTCCGCCAGAGCGGATTGGTCATGAAAGATCCTCGTTGGAAACACGGATTGTTTTTGCCGACGCGCGCATTCTGCGGTAGTGACGGGGCGAACTCACCCTGGAGAATGGACCACGATGTCGGAACACGCCAGCCAGTCCACGCTGAATCCTTTTTTCCACGCGCCTCTGAAAGAGGCTGATGCCGAAGTTGCCGCAATTCTGAATGACGAACTGACCCGTCAGCAGGATGGTATCGAGCTGATTGCGTCCGAGAACATGGCATCTTTTGCCGTGATGGAAGCGCAGGGCTCTGTTCTGACCAACAAGTACGCTGAAGGCCTTCCTGGCAAGCGCTACTATGGTGGCTGCGTTGACGTGGACCGCGTTGAAACTCTTGCTATCGAGCGCCTTAAGAAGCTGTTCGGCGCAGAATTTGCAAACGTGCAGCCGCATTCCGGCGCCAATGCCAATCAGGCAGCCTTCATGGCAATGGCAAAGCCGGGCGACACCATTCTGGGCCTGAGCCTCGCGGCTGGCGGACATCTGACCCACGGTGCAGCTCCGAACTATTCCGGCAAGTGGTTCAACGCCGTTCAGTATGGCGTGCGCGCGCAGGATGGCCTGATCGACTACGATCAGATGGAAGAGCTGGCCCGTGAGCATAAGCCGAAGATCATTGTCGCAGGCAGCTCCGCCTATCCGCGCGTGATCGACTTCCCGCGTTTCCGGAAGATTGCTGACGAAGTCGGCGCTTATCTGATGGTGGACATGGCACATTTTGCCGGTCTGGTTGCCGCTGGCCTATATCCAAGCCCACTCCCGTATGCTGACATCGTGACGTCCACGACTCACAAGACACTACGTGGGCCGCGTGGTGGCATCATCCTGACGAACAGCGCTGAGCTCGCCAAGAAGATCAACTCTGCGGTCTTCCCAGGCCTTCAGGGTGGTCCGCTGATGCATGTCATCGCTGGCAAAGCCGTTGCCTTCGGTGAGGCCCTGAAGGACGACTTCCGCGACTACCAGAAGCGCGTTGTGGCCAATGCAAAGGCACTGGCTGACGAACTCCAGCTTCGTGGCTTCGACATCGTGACAGGTGGCACAGACAGCCATCTCGTTCTCGTAGATCTTCGCCCCAAGAAAGTGACGGGCAAGCTTGCAGAAGAAATTCTGGAACGCGCTGGCATCACAGCCAACAAGAACGCCATTCCGTTCGATCCGGAAAAGCCGTTCGTCACGTCTGGCATTCGTCTGGGCAGTCCGGCTGCAACGGCACGTGGTTTCGGCGAAGAAGAATTCCGCACCATTGCCCGCATGATGGACGAAGTTCTGACGGCAGCTCTGGAAGAGGGCGACGTCAATGACACGACCAACCGTGTCCATGAAGAAGTGAAGGCGCTCTGCCGTCGCTTCCCGATCTATGATCGCGCCTCTGCCTAAGAGTTAAGGTGGACTGCGGTGCGTCTGGCCAGACGCACCGCAAGCTGCCTCTGCTTGGGGCGAAGGTTTGGCACGATGAGCAGACAGTCATCGTAGGGCGTGCAGATAGCATCGTGGCCATCCCGGGCAATCACAGTTCCTGCTCTTGGGATGCAGGTGTTTCCAACCCAAGGCTCAACAAAGCTAAACTCTGCACTTTTTGCCGTGACATTATCTGTCACGACAGCAAGCCTCACTGGCTGCGTTTTATCCTGAGCCACCCCCTGTAGATGCACATTCAGGGCTTCAGCCAGAAAACGATGGCTAACTTTCTCCATGACATCAACGGTCTGTGGTTCCCAATGTAGCCCGGCTTCCAGCAGACAGGATCGCCCGGTACCGCCGACGGCCATAAAGCGCGCATGTTCAATCAGGCGAGAACCGCCATGATGCCCAAGATCTGTCAGAACCAGCGTCGGCAATCCCGCTTCTGAGGCTAAGGCGCAGGCGAGATCACTGGACCGCCGCCTGGGCGGGACAATGAAAAGCGGATTGGATGGCCAGAGTGTCGAGTGAAGGTCCAACAACAGATCCGCACGCTCGATGAACGGGCGAAGCTCACGTGCGCGCTCCAGTTCATTGGACTGCTCATCACTGTTCAGACGTGATGGATGCCAAAGTCGGTTGAGATCCTCATCCCTGTAGCGGGAAGCCATCGGAGCGGAGCGATCAAAGCGATCGAAAGCCTTCAGATTGGCAAGAATCAGAGTGACCCGCCCTATTGCAGGAACAGGCGTAGTACGTCGAAGTCTCTCTAGGGCATGGCCACCAGCATATTCATTCCCATGCACCATACCGGTAATCACGACATCCGGGCCATTTCGGCCGGAGTCAAAAACCACGACACCGGGAACTCCAGATGCGGGACTACTCCAGGCCGAAAGATCTGGTGGATCAAGACAAACGGTTAGTGGAAAAGGCGGACGGCCGCTTCCGGGCAGGTCTTCAGTCAGGCGCGGCTGACGAAGCCGGATCGGATGGTGCCTCTGTCCTGCCTTACAACTCATGCCGCCCCGCTTACTCTCCGTGCAAAATCCCGTATGACCGTTTCACAGCGCTCAAGCTGTTCCTTGGCAATAAACTCGTCCGGACGATGAGCCTGAGCAATATCTCCCGGACCACAGACAATACTATCCATGGCACCACGCTGGTAGATCCCAGCCTCGGTTCCATAAGACACTTTTCCCGTCGTGTTGCTGCCAGTGATCTGGCACGTCAGTTCTGTCAGGAGATGGTCGGCGGACAAGGCCAAGGGGGGCAGGTCCACCAACAACAGGTAGCTGATGCCTCCACCGGGGTTATCTTCTCTCAGACTTTCATCCAGCGGGGAGAGGGCCTCACGTAACTTCTCAAACTCTACGGAGCCTTCATCGCCGGGAACATTCCGCCACTCAACATCGAATTCGGCCTGCTCAGGAATGATATTGAGGATACTGCCACCAGATGCGAGGCCAACCTGCATGGTCGTATACGGCGGAACAAACCCGTCAACACGACGCCCCTCGATTGAAAGCCGGTCAGCTTCATCAGCACAAATGGCGATGGCTCGCCCCATGGCATGCAAGGCATTTTTTCCGCCTTGAGGCAGGGACGAATGCCCAGGCTTTCCAACCAGCCGGACGCGAACAGCGAAACGCCCTTTATGAGCGATCACCGGCGTCATCATGGTAGGCTCTCCCACCATGCAAAGGGCAGGAAGCAAGTGCGCCTGCTTTATGTCCTCAATCAGGTGTCGTGCACCATCACAGGTAATTTCTTCGTCGCAGGTAAAAAGCAGATGGATGGGCTTGGGGAGATCCATGGCCTTGAAATCGGGCACTGCGGCCAGCATGCAGGCGACGTAGCCCTTCATGTCTGCGGCGCCGCGCCCATAGAGGCGGCCGTTCTCTTCCCTGAGAACAAAAGGATCAGACGACCAGTCCTGACCGTCAACCGGAACACAATCCACATGCCCGGCGAATGCCATTCCCCCAGCTTTTTCTGGACCGATAACGGCATGCAGGTTCCACTTCCCGTCATCTCCACCCGGATACCGGGTAAAAGCGACATCATGGGCAGCCAGATAACCTTCGATCCATTCGATAATCGAAAGATTTGAATGGCGGCTGGTCGTATCAAACGAGACCAATGCCGCAAGAATCGTCTCTACCCGGGGAGGAATGGTGCGTGGATCGGTCATGGATTGTAGTGTAAGCACGTTCCTGGCCAGTCGCCATAGAGCTTGTAACGGCTTTATGATGCTGATGCTCAAGGCAGGAAACATGTTGTAAAGAAGCAGGCGTGACGGCAGCTGATTTTAAACTGAAACAGATTTTCCTCCGTACGAAACCCGCCTTGAAGGACATGCCGTGAGCCACCCTAATCTTTCTGTTGCTCACAGGATCTGGCAAAAACTGCCTCAGGAACCGAGACGACGGTTTTTTGCATGGGCAACAGCCCTCGTCGCGCCCAGCATCAGCAAGACTTATCCATCCCGTGCTTCCGGCATTATTGTGGCTGGAGAACTGAGCCGCAGTTCAGGATTGGGCGAAGGGGCTCGTCTGATGGTGAAGGCTCTGCGCAAACTGAACATTCCCTGTGCGACCTGGGATATAGACACCCGGCGACTTGAGGGGGATGCAGTCGGGGCAGGCGCACCTCTTGTCATTCACGTCAATGCGCCAATGCTCCCCTCTGTCCTTCTCAGAATGCCGCGCTCTCTTCGGAACGGCCGGAAAGTGATCGGCTATTGGGCATGGGAATTGCCCATCATTCCAAAAACATGGACATACGCCCGGCGATATGTCCATGAAATCTGGGTGCCGTCCCGCTTTACCGCTGATGCGATCGCGCCCCTCAATGTCCCGGTTCGCGTGGTGGAACACCCTGTTGGCCTTGCGGGTCAAAAACCCTCTCAGAAAGACCGGGCGGCATTCAACCTGCCAGATGATGCCCTCATTGTTCTTGTTTCGTTTAATCTTGCGTCCAGCATGGTTCGGAAGAACCCCATCGATACCATTCGGGCATTTCGTGAGGCGTTCGGCATCCGTCCTGACCGGATTTTACTGCTGAAGATTGGCCATACAAAAAACTACCCAGACGATATGGCCGCCATTCAGGCAGCGATCGGTGGGGCTCATAATATTCGTCTCGATACAGCGCATTACAGCAGCGAAGACACGCTGGCACTCATGGCTTGCGCTGATATCGTTCTTTCCCTTCACAAGAGCGAAGGGTTCGGACTGGTCGTGGCTGAAGCCATGGCGCTGGGGCGTTGCGTGGTCGCCACGGACTGGTCTGCAACGGCGGAGTTCATGGATACTTCATGCGGGCTTCCAGTAGCCTACAATCTCTCTCCCGCCCGTGATCCACGGGGGGTTCTCGACATGCCGCAAACCAGCTGGGCCAACCCTGACGTTCAATCCGCGGCACAGGCATTAAGAGAAGCCGCAGATAATCCCGCTCTTCGGGAACGCCTGGGAAATGCCGCCATGAAGCATGTGGAGGATCGGCTGAACGGCCAGAGCCTTCTGCAAGCGGTACAGGCATCAGGAGTTCAGGGGTGACGGCCAGGAAAGTTTTTGTCTGGCAGTGGGGGAAACGGGGCGCGGGGCCGCGAATCGCGGTGGACCTTGCCAATGGGCTTGCTGCACTCCCCCGAACCAGTGTTCAGCTCTCGCTTTCCGACCAAGCGGAAATTCTTCATAGCCATCACGCCCCTGCGAATGTCCTGACATTCAGGACGTATCGCTCTGCGTTCGGGTTGTTCTGCAAATTCCTGCAGGCACCGGTGATTATCACACGTCTTTTCATGGCCATTCGGAGCAACAGGCCCGATATCGCCATCTGCGCAATGCCAGGGCCACTTGATGTTCTCATGGCGCACGCTCTGCGGCGGGCCGGGGTGCCGGTCATCACGATCATTCACGATGCCCGTGCACATCCGGGAGACGGCTACCCGTTACAGATGTTTCTTCAACGCATTCTGATCAGGCAGTCATCCAGTCTGGTCACCTTTAGCCAGCACGTCGCCAAAACATTGTCGGGCGATGCATCGTGTCAGGGAAAAAGGATACTCTCGCTTTCCCATCCACCATTTATCGGGACGAACGCCGCTCCGCCTTTCAGCCATCAGGGGAAACCCAGGCTACTGATGTTTGGACGTCTTCTGCCCTATAAGGGACTGGACCTGTTGGCTGCGGCACTTCCGCAGGTTGATATTCCTATCGAATGTCGCGTTATCGGGCAGGGGCCTGACAGCCCTGAACTTGCTGAACTTCAGAAGATCAACGGAGTTCAGGTCGAAAATCGGTGGGTTCCAGAAGATGAGCTGTCACAGCTGATTGGCTGGGCAGACGTATTGCTGCTTCCCTATCGGGAAGCCTCTCAAAGTGGCGTAGGCGCAATGGCCGCAGCAGGTGGGCGTTATATCGTCGCGACGAATGTGGGTGGCCTCACGGAGCAATTCGCTGACAATTCACAGGCGGTACTGTGTGAGCCGGAGCCAGCGGCTATCGCAGAGGCAATCACCAGCCTTCTGAAAAACCCACCACCAATCCTTCCAGTTCCTGACAGCACACTGGCCTGGCAGGAACTGGGAAGAAATATTCTGGACCGCTATCTCCCTTAGGTGTCGAGTGCGTCTTCTGTCGCGATACGAATGCGATAGCCAATGTGCTTTTCAATATCGCGCAGGAACAGACGCTCATCACTGTTGATGAGAGAGAACGCAGCGCCCTTCTTGCCGGCACGAGCCGTCCGGCCAATGCGGTGAACATAGGATTCAGGCGTTTCTGGCATGTCCATGTTGATGACAAGATCAACATCAGAGATATCCAACCCGCGTGAGGCGATATCCGTGGTCACTAACACAGGCACTCGCCCCTGTCTAAACAGGTCCAAAGCCTTGTTTCGGGCGCCCTGTGTCCGATCACCGTGCAGGGTTTCCGCCCTGATGTCATGACGGCGAAGCACTTTCGCCATCAGATCGACATTCACCTTAGTGCGGGCAAAGACCATGCTGCGGCCCGGAAACCTCTCCAGAATACGTGCGACAGTTTCAGGCTTGTCGTCTTTTTCTACAAACATCGCGCGCTGGCGGATTTTCTTTGGGGTGAAGGTTTCAGCAGCAACATCCACCCGTACCGGATCACGCGTTACACGCTTGGCCAGAGCCATGACCGGCTCTGGCAGCGTAGCAGAGCAGAAGACGGTTTGCGGCGGCACATCGGGGAAATAGGGTGTCAGCGCCGTCATGCTTTCGGAGAAGTCTTCATCCAGAAGGCGATCGGCCTCATCCAGCACGAGGTAGGTCAAATACTCCAGAACCAGTTCACCCTGCATCACCAGGTCCAGCAGTCGTCCATGCGTGGCCACAATAATGTCGACGCCATCGCGGATCGTGCGCAACTGCTGATCACGTGGTGTTCCGCCACAGATCACACGCGTTTTCAAAGACAGGCGACGCCCTAACTGACGGCAGACCGCCGCAGTCTGCGCGGCCAGCTCCCGTGTGGGTTCAAGAATTAAAGCGCGCGGGCCCGGCGCAGCTTCCCCTTCATTCAGCTTCTGCAGCATGGGGAGCACGAAAGCAGCAGTTTTGCCACTTCCTGTCTGGGATGCGACAAGCACATCGCGCCCGGCCAGAAGAGGCGGGATGGCCTGGGACTGGATCGCGCTCGGGCGTTTGTGCCCAACCTGCTCCAGCGTGGCCAGAAGAGGGGGGATCAGTCCAAACTCGGCAAAACCGTCAGAATTGGAAATTGAAGGTGTTTCAGGCATCGTCATATCCGCTTCTTGCCAAATTTCTTCCGTTTCGGGAAATAGCGTCTTTTTTCGGAGTCCAACCATGAAGGCCACGATCATCGCCGAAGACTTCGCCGGGATGCGTGCGCAAGGTGCCGGTCTCGCGGAGAAAGCAGAAATGGACTGGGACTTTCAACCCGTTCTGATCCGCAGACCCTGGAATCATATTCCGGCCCGATACTGGCCGTCTCCTTTAAAGCGCATTGCCCCCATCACCATAGCGCCTGACACAAAACTGATCATCAGTATTGGTGGAACGGGAGGCATTGCAGGCGCAGCAGTTGCCAAACGGGAAGGGTTGCCCGTGGTGCAGATTCAAAATCCCCGAGCTGACCTCACAAAATTTAATCTTATTGTTGCCAACAGCCATGACGGCATTAATGGCCCAAATGTTTTGATCTCTCGCAATGCATTGCACCCCGTCACGCCCCAGAAGCTGGATTATGCCCGTGCCTTATGGGCTGATCGTCTGAAACATGACGAGAGGCCTTTGCTTGCCATTCTGGTTGGCGGCACAAACGGGCGCTTTTCTCTTGGGGCGGCGGAAGCAGTCAAAATGGCAGAAGGACTGATCGCTTGCGTGAACCGGAATGAAATGCAGGCTGTCCTGACCCCCTCACGCCGGACGGACCCAGCCGCTCTTGCCGTGCTGAAGGAAAAGCTTGTTCCAGCCGGTATCCGCATTCTTGAAGGGCAGGGAGATAACAATCCTTATTTCGGGATGCTCGCCTGCGCAGATATGATTGCCGTGACTACAGACAGCGTTTCCATGATTTCTGAAGCTGCCGCTACGACTGCACCGGTGATGGTTCTTCCACTTCCGGGCAAGTCAGCGCGCATTGGCAGGTTTGTGCAAACCCTTGAGGAAGCAGGGCGCGTCCGCATATTCAACTCGACCTTGACATCATGGTCTGTCCAGCCGCTTGACGACACCCCCACTGTGGCGAGAGAAATGCGCCGACGACTGAAGCTCTGAAAGGGCCCTCTATGCTCGATATCCGCACTTTCGGTCCACAGGGTGGAAACGTGCTCTACAAGGCGCTGGCCCACCCGCTAGCAGCCGAAGCGCTGACGCGCATGGAGAAGGCTTTCGCCGGGCAGACAATCGTCATTTACGACCCCGAAGACACCGTCCGAACGCTGGTTGCCCTTTATCCGGGACTGAAGCCTTCTGTCGTGCTGGTTCATGATACCGAGCAGGTTGGCCAACCCGACGGCTTTGGTGGGGCGAAGCAAGCCCTTTTGGAACTGCCCGACACTGAGGCAGATATCATTCTGGCACTCTCATTCGATGACGCGAAAATGCGCGGTCGTCTGGGCAAGCTTCTGGATGGGCGCACATTGCACACTCTCGCCCCGGCACGCCTGCCCGATGATATGATCGTCCGTGGTCGCCCCTATCTCGACAAGCTCAATTTCGCGACAAATTTTGCTTTTTTCCGGGATGACGATCAGTTTTCCACGCGGATCGTGACGGCTAATTACTGGTCCAATTATGGCTCGCAGGATCTGCGTTACTGGCTACGTCTTTATGACCAGTCAGGGCAGGTCATCGCCCAGTGGGAGCAACCTGTTACCCAGTCTGGCGCAGGCATCACGATTGATAGCGCCCAAATCCGTGAACGTTTCAGCCTGCCGCCGTTTATGGGGCAGCTTTTCATTCATGTGATCGGCGCGCGCGGGCATGACGTCGTCAAGTACGCGCTGGATGTCTGGGGCAGAAACGGTGACCCAAGTCTGTCCGTCACGCATGACGCCAATGCCTGGCCATCTGTCCGTTATGCCACGCTACCGGCTCCGGAAGCAGATGAGACCCTGACCGTCTGGGTCCAGAACAGCCATGCCACCACGATCCCGGCGGGAGGCATTACCTTTAACCCCATGGGCGTGGAAGAACATCGTGGCGTTGATCGGGCGATCGGCCCGTTTGAGACCATCGCGGTCGATGTCGGAAAGATCTTTCCCGAACTCACATGGCCTGCCCAGCTCGAAATGCGCTCAGGACGTCATCTGGTTCGCCCACGCTATGAAATAACGCAGCGTGGACGCACACGCATTGCACACCTGAATGTCGAGCGAGACAATATCCGCCCGGACTCAGCCATCAGAAATTTCGCACCATCGCTAGGCCGAGGCTTTCTGCTGCCTTTTCCCATTCTGGACCCTGAAAAATTTGAAAGCTTTATCCAACCCAACCCCATGTCCGAGGCACTGGAAACGCTTCCTGTGCGGCTGGATATTTTCGATGATGCCGGACAGCCGGTAGGCTCCCACTTCCTTGGAAATCTTCCGCGCAGCCACTCAACAGCCATCGCCTTGCATGACCTGACAGACCGGCCAGGGCATGCAGATCTGGTATATGACTTCCGAGACGGAGGGGAAGCTGACGGCTGGCTTCATGCGCTCATGCGCTATCGCAACCGAGAGACCGATCATGCGGCAGAAACCAGCTTTGGAGCGCACATCTTTAACACGCTCATGACATGGCGTTCCGAGCCGCAATCCTACTCCGGTCCACCGCCGGGCCTGACAACGCGTCTCTTCCTGAAGCTTGGCCATGATCATCTGCGTAGTTTCTGTTGCCTGATTCATCCCGCCTCAATTGAGGGAACGGATGAATCCGAAACGGTTCTGCTGCTTCATGCCGCTGACGGCACCCTGGTGGCCGAGACGGGTATCCGCATCCAGCCATCAGGCTCCTACATGGTTCGTCCCCATGAGCTTTTTGAGAGCGCCCACCTGGAGCGAGCCGGTGTCGGTGGATATATCCTGATCCGCGATCTCACATGCCGCCTGTTCGGGTACCATGGCCTTGAAAACGGGGAAGGTGGCTTCTCCCTCGATCACATGTTTGGCTTCTAAACCTTTCAGGCCTCTTGTTGAGGAATGGGTTACTGCCCTTTCTTCAACAGGAAGAACGGCGGCTTACGCTAGCTGACGAAAGCATGTCCGTCCGCAGTGAATCCACGAGCTTCCATCGGCCTTTGAATTTTACGCAGAATAAATTTATACTTCTGTAAGACGACATTTCACACATTCTGAATATTGGTCCCATCTCAATGCTTTCCAACGCGCATTTCTCTTCTTCTCGCACGGCTGTTCTTGTGCCCTGCTATAATGAAGAAGTGACCATTCAGAAGGTTGTGCAGGATTTTCGTGCAGCACTGCCGAGCGCAGATATTTACGTTTACGATAACAACTCGACAGATCGCACAAAGGAAGTCGCCAAAGCTGCGGGAGCAATTGTCCGTACGGAACGGATGAAAGGGAAGGGACACGTTATCCGCCGGATGTTCGCGGATATTGAGGCAGACTATTATATCCTGGTTGATGGTGACGCCACCTATGAGGCTACTGCAGCACCCGGCATGCTCCATGCTGCCATGTCAGAAGGTCTGGACATGGTAAACGGTGCACGCGTAACAGACCGCGAGGCCGCCTATCGCCGCGGACATGTGTTGGGCAACAAGGTACTCACAGGACTGGTAACGCTCGTCTTCGGCCGTCGCCTCAATGACATGCTCTCCGGATATCGCGTATTTTCCCGGCGCTTCGTAAAGTCTTTCCCAGCTCTTTCTGCCGGCTTTGAGACCGAGACCGAATTCACGGTCCATGCCCTCGAACTCGGCATGCCGATTGGGGAAATTCCAACGGCTTATATCGAGCGCCCGCCTGGTTCAGCATCCAAGCTGCGCACCTACTCAGACGGACTGCTAATCCTGAGAACCATCATCAATCTGGTGAAGCAGGAACGCCCGTTGATGTTCTTTGCGGCGCTCTCACTATTTTTTACCCTTGTCGGTCTGATCCTCGGGATCCCTGTCGTGGTGACCTACCTCAATACAGGGCTCGTCCCACGCCTTCCTACAGCGCTCCTTGCCACAGGCAGTATGATCCTTGCAGCACTCTCGCTGGTTTGCGGCCTGATCCTGGACAGCATCACACTGGGTCGACGCGAGTTGAAGCGTATGCATTACCTGTCACTGGCCGCACCTCCCTTGCTGGAAGAACAGTAAAAATAGCGTTCTGAGACCACTCACTGCGCGCGTTCTGAAAAGAAGCATCTGAGCCGGAGGCGGACTATTAGCATCCCACTTCCGGCTGAACCGAACTTGTCACTCGGCTTTTTTGATAGATCCGGGACGTCAACGCTCGATCAAGAAACTTGGTAATGGGCTTGGTAAAAAGCCGCGAGACAGCTTCACCCAGCCCCCAGATCACGATCAGGCAGACTGGATAGACAATCCATCCATTGCTTTGCGGCCAATGATTATGCCTCCAGATCCGAACAGCCGCCATGACAACAAACATGTGGGTGAGATAGACCTCGTATGACAGTTGCCCCATTCTACGGATCCACCAACTCCATCGACCATCTTCAAATGAACGCCAGCCACAGGCCAAAACCAGCATGGCAATGCCTCCATAAAGGACGGCAAACCAGCCATCAGACAGCAGATGCCACCAGGATGGCGGACCAAACATCTCTGCCAGCATCATCAGCAAACCAACGCCCCACATCGCAACAGGCCAGCTTCCGTTAGGACGATACCGCGCTGCCACGATTGCCATGAGAATACCCAGCGCAATGGTTCCCAAACCGGTCAGGGTGGCCTGCTCTCGCCAGATTTCATTGCCCTGAAGCGTTGCCTGATACACGGGTGCCGTTACAGCCAGCAGGAGAAACGAAACCACACATTCAATCGGCAGAGGACCGGGAACAGCAGATAGAAAAGCTCTTCAATCGACAGAGACCAAAGGATCGTCCAGCCTGCAACACTCCAACCATGCCGCGCCTGCCACACGTTAAAATACAGCCCGAAAGCTGCCATTGCCGCGCCTAGGAAGCTCTGACCCGGCTTTGAGAAGCGATAATCCTCGAAGCCGACATAGTCGAGCACTCCGAGAACACTCACAAGTAACACGAGGCAGGGAAGGATACGAATGGCGCGATGAATGAGGAACCTGACCGGTTGTATCCGATCCAAAGCACCGAAAGTCTGCGTAATTCGGGACGCAATCAGAAAGCCGGACAAAACGAAGAAGATGCTGACAGCCTCGCGTTCAGGCCCACCAGGAACCAACGCGGTAGAAAGCTGGCCAACCCCGTATGAGAGAGGGGAATGCGTATTCCAATGTGATTACTGATCACAAAAAGAATTGCTGCTCCTCGCAGACAATCCAAAGCTGCATTCCGTTTCATTGTCGCTCCCATTCAGACAAAATGTTTCTGACGGCGCAATGAGTTCAAACAAAGGCGATGACGTGGCCAAAAAATCGTCTTGTCAGACTGTATCGCCACTGTTAAAAGCCCGCTCAACGAATGGGCGCGTAGCTCAGCGGTAGAGCACTGCCTTCACACGGCAGGGGTCACAGGTTCAATCCCTGTCGCGCCCACCATTCTAAGTCCTTGAAAATACTTAATATTATTCGCGCCAATTGGGCGAATGGCCTGCATCATTCTATTGGCTGGCCCATCTTCTTACCAAACCAGCGCGGATAAATACCGTACCCTCATATTCAAATATGCGGCGGCAGCTCTAGCCTACAGTACTAAACCACGGGGCTTTTCGTGGACTAAACCCGAGTGCAGCCATAGCCTTACGATTGCAGGCGCCTGTCAGGCTATTCTGGTAATAGACGCTTTCTTCGCCCATCAGCAGAACAGCGTCCTTTTCAGTCATGCACGGCGGCACCGGTGCCCCGACCCATCGCGCATAAGCCTTCAGCCATCTCGCGAACTGAAGAGGCTGACTATCAACGATATTATAAACGCCAGGCTTGGCTGTAAGTGCTGATACAGTTGCCTGTGCCGCATCATCTACATGAACAAAAGAGAATGTGCTGGCGCCCGCACCAATCAGTGAGACCTCACCACGAGCAAGATGCGCGGTAAATGCACCATCCGGCCAGTACCACGTCCCTGGGCCGTAGAAAAAGCCGTATCGCAGCGTGACACTCTCCATTGTGGGAGCGCTAGTGACGCGTGCTTCCAGAGCTGCATACATCCGAGCGCTTTCTCCGATATTCCCCGGCGCGCTAATTCTCAGAGAAGAGGCTTCTGTCGCCAGGTCATGACCAGCGTCCAGATAAAAGCCGCAAGACTGCTGTATGTAGCGCTTTACGCCATATGTTTGCGCCGCATCGAAAAGATTGCTGCCACCTTCAAGGCGGAGTTTTCGATCAATCGGAAGATGCTTTGGAAGATCAAAAGGACTTGCTGGGAGAGACGTAAGCTCATCAATCACGACGTCAGGGCGGAGCTTCTCGATTATTGCAAAGAGTGCCTTCCTATTGAGAGCATCAGCCTTGACCGCATGGGCTCCCAACATCTCGATAGCCGTCAGGCTTTCCGCCCGATGAGCCATCCCCCAGATGTCATGTCCAGCCTCTTTGAGGCGCGCAATCAAGCAGCGCCCCAGCGCTCCGCTCGCACCGGCGACAAAAATTTTCATAGCGAATATCCCGTAGCTCAGTGCGCAGGAAAGACGAACGGCGCCGCTTTGTCCTTGACGAAAAACGCAATGAATTTAGCAGGTTCGGTCTGACTGGCATTCCGCCCTACAACATGCACGTCATTAGGGCCTTCAAAAAAGGTTTGCCCCTCTTTCAAAGTGACTGGCTGCCCACCCTTAACCTGCATGATGACGCTGCCCTTGAGAACATAAACGAAGACTGATGCGTTATGCCTGTGGATCGGGTCGGAATCTCCTGGCCCGTAGTCCACTGTCACCATGGCCCCTTCCTTTCCTGAAAGACCTGGCAGTTCGTGACTCATCAAAGGTGTGACTGTTGTCGCTGCCTGAAGGGAGGAGGCCCAGAAGCCAGCAGTTAAAACTGCCAGGACAGTAAATTTACGCACAGGATATTTCCTTTTTTGTTAGCTGAAACCGCTCAAGCACTGTCCGAACGACGTCTCTGCCTGACCTTGTTCGTCCTGCGCGTCTGAACACGCTCATCAAGCCAGGTCTGTGCCTCTCCAAGAAAAGGCGAGGGCGCCTTGTCCCGAACTGATTTGGCCAAATCGGCGAGGGATGTTTGGGCTAACTCCCGACGCATCGCCTTTTCAGCTCGCAGCATGACTGCATGAATTCCGCATACCCCCTGCGTTGCCCATCCAGGTGGGTTCTCGTCAAAGAGGGCGCAGCGTCCGCGGATTTCCTGACAATTAAAGAGGCGCTTTTCACCATCCACTGCGTCAACAATGGCCAAAACAGTGATCTCGTCGGCAGGTTTTGCCAACGTGTAGCCACCCTTCAACCCTTCAGCAGCATTGAGGAGACCAGCCTTTTCCAGCTTGGGCAAAAGCTTCGCAACAAATGCTGCCGGAATATTTTGAAGCTCCGCCAGATCGAGACTGCTGACAGGCTCAGGATTGTCGACAAGCCACAGGAGGCTGTGCAGGACGTATTCAGTGCTAGCGCCGTAAAATGACATACGCAGACCATATCTATCCGCGTTTTGATTCGCAAGATGGAGGGATCGAAGAACCCTTGATTGATGTGCTTGGCCCGTAATTTCTGGCTTTTGGCGATTTGATAGACG
>NZ_JOPH01000028.1:0-571 GCF_002153615.1 Gluconobacter sp. DsW_058 | reverse complement strand
CGGAGGTCGGCTTTCTCAGCGTTCGTATTGCGCTGCTTCGGAGCCGCTACAAGCGTGGCATCCAGGATCTGGCCCGACATCGGCAGATAGCCTGCGTGCCGCAGGATTGTATCAAAGCGATTGAACAGACCCTCGATCGCTCCCGCCTGGGTCAGGCGTTCACGGAACAGCCAGATTGTTTTGGCATCCGGAACTCGATCTGACAGTCTCAGACCAAGGAAGCGCATGAAGGACAGGCGGTCGTTGATGAGATACTCCGTCCGCTCATCAGACAAATTGTTGAGCGTCTGGATGACCAGGATCTTGAACATCAGCAACGGATCAAATGGCGGTCGCCCGCCTTTACTTCCATCTGAATAGGCCAGAGCCTTCTCCAGATCAGGACGGAACGCTTCAAAATCCACAGTCCGGGAAAATGCTTCGAGCTGATCGCCAAGCCCGCTTAACCGGGCCAACCGCTCTTCAACATCAAAGAAACCCGGCTGCTTCATCGTCCATCATCCCCAATTAACTAAGGGAAAATGGAATCACAGAGGAACCCTTAAAACCAGAGGGTTTTTCGAACCCTCCA
>NZ_JOPH01000027.1:0-1131 GCF_002153615.1 Gluconobacter sp. DsW_058 | reverse complement strand
CAAAACGCAGATCAAAAGCGACCCCAAAAACCGTCGATCAAATCGCCAAAAGCCTTAAATCGTGAGCCAAGCGCATCAACCAAAGGTTCTTCGATCCCTCCAGGTGATATTTCATAGTGAATGACCTCACCCGCGCGGCGATCTCGTTTAGATAAACGAAAGACCGCCACATCCATGATGCTACGAGAGTCCTTTGTGCCTACATCATAAAGAGTCGGCACAAAAAAATCTGTGTGGCTTTCTGCTTTTGGAGCTTTGCGAATGGACAATCTTATTGTTTCTTTTACCCCACCGTTCCATCCAGAAAGATAGAAAATCTTAAATACGACTATAAGTTTTTACTGATTCCCGTATTTCTGTAAAAGTAGTTCACGGACCTCATCAGCAATTTTTGTCCCACGCATAGCGCAAGAAGATTTAATCATGCGATGCAAGCTAGCTGGAACATCAATCGTCAGTCGTTTCATCGCCTCAGGCTCATCTGAGTTTTTCCGTGTTTCGACCCAAGCATCAGCTGATGACGAAATTGCTTTGTGCGTTGGATTCATGCCAATTTGGATTTTTTTTGCGCTCATTTGATAAATCCCATCAACTCGTCTTTAACAGCGTCTACTTCTATGGCAGCTGAACTCTGCGGATCTATTTCGTGCACTGATTTTCCCTGAGCAGCAGCCTCAGCGAAAATCACACGCTGAGTAATGCTCGATGTGAAAACCGGAACCGAATATGATGAAAGAGCCTCCTTCACATCTCGGCCTATCGCCGTATTTGCGATTTTACGATTAACCACAAAAGCAGATCTAAGTTTTTCTTTATAGATTCCAGCTTCCTCGATGAGTTTAACAACCTCATCAGCCGCCCAAATATCATATAATGAGCGTGTCCTATTGTTATGTGTTTGGTCCCGAGGTTTGATGGTGTAGTATTTTCACGGTAGTGGAAGGAAACCTTATGGGACAGATACGTGGGGGGATCGAAGAACCGTTGATTGATGTGCTTGGCCGGTAATTTCTGGGTTTTGGCGATTTGATTGACGGTTCTTTGGGTCACTTTTGATCTGCGTTTTGAGCAGATCGGGGGGGGGCTCCCGGTGGATGACTACGCGCTCGCACTCAATCTTTCGAGGAAGAG
>NZ_JOPH01000026.1:0-255 GCF_002153615.1 Gluconobacter sp. DsW_058 | reverse complement strand
GCTGCTGGATAAAACCAATACGGCCTCAAGCGTCTGGGCGAAGCCATTCAGGCTCCCGTCAATGCTTAGCATTGGTGGGATAATGGCGGAGGGCGACACGGTGTACCGCTCCAAAGCCAGCGAAGACTTCATGGAAAAGCAGGGTTTTGTCTCAAAGGTTCACAGAAAAAAGCCGCACCTCAAACCTATGCTCCGACATATCCAGAAATCGAATGCTGGAAAGTCGGTCATCCGATCGCGTGTCGAGCACGTCTT
>NZ_JOPH01000025.1:0-13281 GCF_002153615.1 Gluconobacter sp. DsW_058 | reverse complement strand
TGCTTGCTGTCCTACAGATACAAAGTGAATCAGATCTCAGGCAGACCGTATAGGCCTTTTGTCAACGCGACCTAAAAAGCTGTTGCCAGATGCATGAAACAGCGGCGTAAGCCACGTATGCGGGTGGTCGTCGCTATAACACGTCATATTATCAGAGCTGCGAATTCTGTCCTCAAAACAGGCCTGTCGTGGCGTCTTGGTTCCACTCCTCAAACACGATTACTGAGGTAAGAGACATATTCTCGTTTCAACATCTCCCACGAATTTTTCGTTGCACAAAGTCCAGTCTGTCTTGCCCCCAGAACAGTTCGTTTCCAACGACGTAAGTAGGAGTACCAAAGATACCAAGCTGTTCTGCGTCAGACAGGTTTTTTTCCCATACAGCGTACACTTCTGGCGTTTGGGAAAAGACTAAGAGTTCTTTGGTGTCGCAATGGAGTACGTTTTCAACAATACCCTCAAGCGTATTCGTATCTGCGATATCCTGATCATGGGCCCATAATGCGGATTGAATCGCCCACGACAAAGCGACATCGTCATAGCCTTTGAGACCCGCGGCAATAACAAGACAAGCCGCATACTCTATAGTTCTGCAGGGATAATATTTCGGTTTCAGATTAAGCGGAATATCCAGAAACTTCCGCCAGCGGGTCAATTCAACCACATGATAATTCTGCCGGGCAGTGGGGCGCTCCCGCAAAGGGATTCCGCCATTACTCTGGATGATCCGAATTGGTCGGAGCACAAGTGATACGCCTTCCGACCGAGCAATTTCACGCAGCTTTGGCATCCCAAGATAAGCCCATGGCGACGAGATTCCATAAAAAACCTGGATCGTCCCCACGTTCGATGGCTGCTCGTCGGTCATTTTTGTTCCTTACGTTGACAATATGAAAGAGTGATCGTGAATAAGAATGAGTTTAGATCATTAATCTCGTTGCGTCATGCGATAACATTATATACGACTCAGTGAGTAGCTTATGGCAATAAACTCTTTAATATAGTGATTAATGAGTTCAGCCAAAATGCGAATGGGCCTGTTTCCTCCAACCTTTTCGTCCGGATTCCGCCATGTCCGCATCTCGTGAGTTTCCAGCACTTCTGACCCTCCTTCTGCTGACATTAGGGGGCACTGCTCAGGCTGCAGATGAGCAACCGTCCGATCATGACGTCATGCATAGACAGCCCATTCCTTCCCGCGTGCCGAAGAAGGCGACCGCAACGCGCGCGCCTGTACCGATCAGCAAAGCGGAAGAAATTCACGTCAGAACAGAGACGCTCTCCGCAGGTGTGACCAATACGACACCGGGCGGAGGCCTCATGCCGGTTCAGACAGTTCCACGCATGCAGAGCGGGGTTACACGAGACTATATTGCGAAGCAGTCCCCGACCACGAACACACTTAACTTGCTTCAGATGTCCCCAGGGGCTGTTGTAGCCAATTCTGATCCCCTGGGTCTCGCGGACCATACGAGCATTACCGTTCGTGGTCTGGACCAGACAGAAATCGGTCTGGTGTTTGAGGGAATGCCCGCAGGCGATCCCATTTATGGGATCGCTGATACGTCCGAATGGGCAGATACGGAAAATATTGGTCGTGTCGATTTGGCGCAGGGAAGCAGCGACATTGCCGCTCCGGTCTATAATGCGGGTGGTGGCCAGATTACCGAAACGTTGCTGGACCCCAGTCACAAAGCCAGCGCACTGTTATCGCTTTCAGGCGGCACGCATGCGACGAACAAGGATTTTTTGCGTCTGGATAGTGGAGAAATCGGCCATTCCGGTGTCCGGGCATTCATGTCTGGTTCGTATACCCGCAACAATAACTGGCGCGGGCCAGGAACGAACCGTCGCTACCATGTCGATTCCAAAGCGGTAAAAGAATGGGGCGCAGACAATCGAGCCTCAGCAGTCTTTACCTGGAATACGATTGACGAATCCCCAACACGATATCTGTCTCTTGCGCAATGGAAGCAGTACGGAAAATCCTACAATTATTCTGGCGAATATACCCCAGGCAGCACAACCTATTACCGACTCTATCAATATAAGCGCTCTTCAATGATGATCAGCGCTCCAAGCCACTTTACGCTTGCAAAAGGTCTGACGGCTGATATCGCCCCCTACTATCAGTGGATGAGCGGGTCGGTCCCAAGTGGGACGACCCTGACACCTGGAAGCCTGTATCTTGGCAACCAGTCTGCGGGAACCGTCAGCTTCCCTACGCTCTATAACGGGAAAGCTGTGGCCGCAGCAATTGCAGGCTCCAACAGCTTCAATACGGGCTTCTCAGGTCATTTCACGCTGAAGACAGGCGTAAATACTCTCAAGGTTGGTTACTGGTACAGCAATCTGACCAAAAACTCCCTCTACGATTACTCTCCTGTCAGTGCGGCAGGTGACATCATCAATAATAATATCCGCACTCAAAACGGCTCCATCCTGGCGACCAAGAATTTCCACATGATGCAGCAGGTCAATGGCTTCTTCATTGAGGACGGGTTGTCTCTACTGAATCATCGGCTTGATCTGACCGCTGGGTTCAAAGCTGTGCTTCTGGCACGATCCGGAACAAACAACATTCCAGGTGCGACCTATCGTTGGGGAACAAATAGCGCAGTTCCGCTGCCGCGTTTCGAGGCCAGCTACAAGATTGACAAAAACAATCAGATTTTCATCGACGCGGTAACAAATTTCCACGCACCAATGTCAGACGTACCGTATTATGACGCTTTCAGTGTCTCGACCGGAAAGATATCGACGGCTGGAAAAACTGACCTCAAGAATGAATACTCCATTTCCGAAGAAATTGGATATCGTCATACTGGTCTTATCAATGCCTCCATTGGCTTCTTCAACTACAATTTCACAAACCGGCAGATTTCGACATCCGTTTATGTTGATGGCGCATTGACGACAAACCTCATCAATGCAGGCGGCCAAACGACGCGCGGAGCGCAGGTCGAGATTTCCCTTCGTCCCTGGCATCATTTGAGCCCATACGTTTCGGGGCAGTATCTCCATGCAACGATCGACAACAACCTTGCTGTTGGAAACGATCTTCTCCCAACCAAAGGGAAGAGTGCAATTCTGACACCGAAATTTTCGGCATCTGCAGGCATATCTTATGATGACGGTCAGTTTTTCGGCAACGTATTCTTCAATTACGTTGATTCACAATACTCAACGTTTATGAATGATGAGAGTATCCCCGCTTACAAGACGGCCAATATGACGCTGGGGTACCGCATGAAGACTTACCACTTCATCCATCGCCCGACGATCCAGCTGAATCTTGTGAACCTCGGTGATAGCAACTACCTGTCCAGCGCCTATACGGTTCGGACAAATGCCAAGACCACAAAAGGTATTTATGGGACGTCCATCGCAGGCACTGCACCCAGCTATTATCTCGGGGGTGGATTTGCAGCGGTAACATCAATCACCCTCGGATTTTGAAACCATGATTACAGGACGTCAGATCGAAGCCTTTCATGCTGTCTTTTCGATCGGCAGCATGACAGGCGCGGCACGTCATCTCGGGCGCACGCAGTCTGCTGTCAGCCGTCTCATTATGGAACTGGAAAAAGCACTTGGCTTTACCCTTTTCGAGCGGAACGGGACGCGGCTGCATGCTACGCAGGAAGCACGGCTCCTTTATGATGAGGTCAAGCGCTCCTTCATCGGACTGAAGAACATTGAGGAGAAAGCCAGACAAATCGCTGCAGGTGGAAACCATCGCCGGATTACATGCGGCGCCACATCTGCACTCTCTGGCGGTCTTGTTCCCCGGGCCATCTCCGGTCTGATGCAATGCAGTTCAGACATTTCAATGTCTTTCAAAGGCATGCCAGCCGATGAGGTCGTCCGCTCCGTGACGGATGGCAGTGTTGATGTCGGTCTGGCGACCCTGCCCATCGACGATACCAATCTGCACATTCACTGGATTGGAGAAGCATCCTGTGTGGCCGTTCTGCATGAGGATCACCCTCTTGCCCAATCCGACAGCCTTTCTCTTCGTCAACTGCATACCCAGCAGGTTCTGACCGTAGGAAATCCCTTTCGGCTGCGACGTACGATCGACGCAGCTCTTCAGGCATCCGGGAACAGCTCGTTCACCAGGATAGAAACCAATACATCCCTGAATGCTGTCATGAGTGCCCGTGAGGAACTGGGAGTGGCCATTGTAGAGCCTGTAACAGCCTACGGCATTCCCATTGGCGGTACGGTCGTGCGGCCTATTGTGGAACATATTCCCTGGGCGTGGAGCGTGTTGACACCGGCGTTTTCGGCAGCTGATAGCGGCATTCTGCGCTTCATCGAACAGATCGAAATTACAGCGCGTGCCCTTTTGCCAGATTTCATCCGGCACCCACCCGAAGCGCTCGAAAAACTTCACACACGCCTTTTTCAGACCGAGCCAGGAGCACCAGATGCCAAAAGGAATTGAGGCCACCACAACAGCGCCAGCGCTCGATCTTCAGGAGCTTGAAGCCCGTATTCGCCGCGATCTGGATTATCTGAACCTCCCGGCAAAGCCATGGGTGCTTCCGCTCCATGATGCGCCTGAACCAACCTATGACATGGTGGTCATCGGCGCAGGCATGATCGGGCTCGCGGCGACTGCGGCTCTACGGCTTCGTGGCATCAGTTCAATCATCTGCCTTGATCGCGCTCCTGAAGGCACAGAAGGCCCATGGGTCACCTACGGCCGCATGGTGACACTCCGTACAGCGAAATCTGCCTGCGGCCCGGCTTTGGGCATTCCCAGCCTGACGTTTCGCGCCTGGTTTGAAGCGCAGTTCGGTAACGCGGCGTGGGAACGCCTAAACAAAATTCCACGCGCACAGTGGATGGATTACCTCATCTGGTATCGACGCATTCTGGATCTACCAGTTCGTAACGGAATGGACGTCACAGATATTGCCCCGCAGGACGATGGGCTCATCAGGGTTACAGTGCGAGGAGAAAGCACTCCAGTTTTGGCCCGACGCGTTATACTGGCAACAGGAATAGACGGACTGGGCGCCCCATCCCTTCCTTCTGTTGCCAGTGGGATCTCCTCCCGGTTCTGCGCCCACTCCGCCGATATGATCGATTTCACAGCGCTTGCTGGAAAGCGTGTTGGGGTCGTAGGAGCAGGCGCCTCTGCAATGGACAACGCTGCGAGCGCTCTGGAGGCTGGCGCTGCTGGCGTTGACCTTTTCGTCCGTCGCGAAGCCCTCCCAAGTGTGGACAAGTTCACCGGGATCAGCAGTGATGGGCTGGTCATGGGATATGTTGGCCTGCCAGACGCAGTAAAATGGGAGATGATGCGCCTTGGGCTTGATGCGCCAGTCCCTCCCCCACGCGACAGTACGCGCCGGGTTTTCAGGCACAAGAATGCAAGACTGCATGTGAATGCCCCCCTGCTCTCGGTCGAAGAAACAGCATCTGCGTTAACCGTCACAACGCCTCATGGTGAAACGGAGCTGGATTTTCTGATTTTTGCGACCGGTTTTTCCTGTGACGTTACATCTCGACCAGAACTTTCCTCATTTGCGTCCAAGATCAGCCTCTGGGACGATCATTATACGCCTCCAGCCGGAGAAGAGAGTAAATCTCTCGGCCAATCTCCGTATCTGGCACCGGATTTTTCGTTCGTTGCACGCGAAGACAGTGACAAAGAGCCGTTATCCCGGATTTATTGTCTGTGCTTTGCCTCTGTGCTGAGCCATGGCAAGCTCACGAGTGGCGCACCCGCGATGGATGAGGCTGTTCAAAGGCTGGTCCATGGTGTCGCAGCATCTTTCCTGCGCGAAAACAGCCAGGACTGGCTGAATATTTTCCGTGAGTTCGACCGACCAGAACTCCTTGGGGATGAATGGCACCCCGAACAGATTGTCAACGGCACATCCACAAAGGTGAAGAGTAACGCATGACCGAGGATTCCTTTCAGCTGCACCAACGCAGCATCGTGATTGATGGCCTTCAGACCTGTGCCTGGAGCCGCGAAATCTTTGAACAGATGCGTGCCGGCGGCCTGACCGTTGTCAATGCTGCGTCCCTGCTGTGGGAGAACTTCAGTGAGGGCATGGCGTATGTCCGAACCTGGGAGCGGCACTTTGCTGAAAATGCAGATCTGATCATCCCAATCCGCTCCGTCGCGGATATCGAGACCGCCAAACGCACCAATCGCACAGGGATCAGTATCGGCTGGCAGAACACGTCCCCATTGGAAGACCGTCTGGATTATGTACGGCTTTTCAAACTGCTGGGCGTCAATACCATGCAGTTGACCTACAACACCCAGAACTATTCAGGCGCTGGCTATCTTGAAGAACGTGATAGTGGCCTGACAGGCTTCGGACGCGAGGTTCTTCATGAAATGAACCGCCATGGCGTGCTGTGCGATCTAAGTCACGTAGGCGACCTGACGTCAGCCGACGTGATTGAGCATTCCCGACGCCCGGTCTGTATTTCACATGTGCTGCCACGCGCGCTTCGCGATGTGAAACGCAACAAGCCAGATCATCTGTTCCGGGCCTGTGCTGAAAAAGGCGGCATCGTGGGTGTCAGCCTGTTCTCTCCCGGATTGCGTGCGGGGAATGATGCGACAATCGATGATTATCTGGATGCCATGACGCATGTCCTGAACATCGTGGGTGAAGACCACATTGCGATGGGTACCGATTTCAGTACAGGACATCCCCGCCCTGGCCCGTGGCTGCTTTGGGCGAACCGGGACAAGGGATATGGACGTCAGCTGACAGAATTTGGCCGTACCACGATCCGCAAGCCAGCGGGCTTTGCCAGCATCCCAGAAACACCCAACCTGACAGCCGCGATGATGCGCCGTGGGTGGTCCACAGGGCTAATCGAGAAAATTCTCGGACAGAACTGGCTGCGCCTGTATCGCGACACATGGACACCAGAGGTCTGACGCGGCTCATGCCAACCGCTCCCCACTTCACGACGCGCCGCAAGGTTCTTGGCGGTCTGGCAACACTGCCCGCATGGCGACATGCACGGGCGGCGGATGGCGATCTGGAATTGTCGGTAGCCGGCTTTCATGGACCGTTCCAGAAAGCATTTCAGGCCATCGTGATCAACAGTTTCGAACGCGCCATGCCGGGCGTCCGCGTGACGTACCGTCCCATCATCAATTCTGCACAGCTTCTTGCAGCGCTACGGCTGGAACGGGAAGCACCCCAGATTGATGTCGCCATTGCGGATGTATCGGTCGCTATTCTTGCCAAACAGGAAGGATTGACTTCCATTTTACGGGAAGAAGAGATTCCGAGCCTGCGCGACATTCCAGACTGGGGACGCTTCGATGCCATGAATGGCGTCGCATTCTCACGGGATAATCTGTCGCTCATTTATGACAGCCGTGTTCTGACGCGTCCTCCGGAAAGCTGGCGTGAACTTGGACGGCCCGATTTGACGGACCAGATCGCCATGCCTGTCGAGGATACGCGTGGCGTTGTACTCCTTCCGCTTCTGACCCGCATGGCCGGAGGGGACTACAGGCAGAGCATCGAGCCGGGACTGGCCCTCATGCGGCAGTTTTCCCCCTATGTCGCGACCTGGAACGCACAGCCCGACATTTACACCCTGACGCTGGCCCAGACGATTGCCCTGGGTGTCGGATGGAACGGCCGTGGTCAGATGCTTGCACGGGACAATCCGGATACGCTGCGTGCTGTCGTTCCATCTGAAGGCAGCGTCGCGCAGATCAATACGCTTAATCTGACGGCCCCTCCGCAACGCACCAGACTGGCGCAGGCCTTCATTGAACATGCACTGTCCCCGGACGTGCAGACAGCCTTTGCGAATGTCGCGTTTTATGGGCCTGTAAACCGTCAGGTTGTGCTGTCAGACGAGACATCCGAAGCAATTTTCGGCCGACCAGAGACAGCACGCCGTGAAATGCATCTCGACTGGGGCTTCGTTAGCCAGCACTACAATAGCTGGATCCGCCGTATTCAACGTGAGGTCATCAGTGGCTGAAACAGACTCAACACCAGCCTATCTCTCCGTCAGCGGCTTCACTAGGCAATTTCCGGGCGCAGACAGGCGTTCCGTCGATGACGTCAGCTTTACGTTGAAACGCGGGCAGATGCTGACCTTGCTGGGCCCTTCCGGATGCGGAAAAACCACCCTGCTCCGCATGATTGCAGGCCTTACCCCGGTCGATTTAGGACAGTTGCACGTTGCGGGGCGTCAGATGACGGAAACCCCTCTTCACGCACGCAACATGGGAATGGTATTTCAATCCTATGCCCTGTTTCCTCACCTCTCCGTCGCCCGCAATATCAGTTTTGGCCTGGATGTCCGGGGGATCAAAGGGGAAGAGAGCCGGCGGCGTGTAGCGGAACTGGTCTCTCTCATGCACCTGACCGGGCTGGAGAACAGGCGCATCACCGAACTCTCCGGCGGACAACGGCAGCGAGTGGCACTGGCGCGGGCGCTTGCCATCGAACCTGACATTCTCATGCTGGATGAGCCGCTGGCCAATCTTGATATCCGGTTGCGCGATACGGTGCGCACGGAAATTCGTGCGCTCCAGCAACGCCTTGGGATCACAGCCATCTTTGTCACGCATGATCAGGACGAAGCTCTGTCCATTGCGGATCAGGTCGCCGTCATGTCGGAAGGACGCCTCCAACAGTTTGGCACACCGGCAGATCTGTATACTCGTCCTGCAAACCGGTTCGTGGCCTCTTTCGTGGGACGCAGCAACTTCATCGAGGCTGTATGGGTCGATAGCAAACGTATCCATGCGGAAGGCATCGGCACACTGTTCATTGGCTTTTCCGAAGGCTGGAAAGGTCGCAGAACCCTCTTGATCCGCCCCCATCGCATCAGACTGGGCAACAGTCTCGAAACATGCTGCCAGGGTGTGGTCGAAAACGTTGTTTATACGGGTGAACGTCGAACTTATCTGGTCCGTGTCGGGTATGTAACGCTCACCGTTGAACAGCAGGAAGATCAGGGTCAACCAGCCCAGATGGGAGACATCGTTGACCTGTATTGGCAGGCCAGCGACATGTCAGTCCTTCAGGAGCCTGTCTCCGATGCCCTCACTTCAGGCCATCCAAGTTCATGAGGGTGCCTGTCAGAAAACAGCCGTCCTGGCTGCAGGCTCTGCTCATCCTTCCGGGTGTTGCGGCCCTTGTCGTGACATTCGTCTTCCCGCTCCTCTGGCTGGCCAAGACGTCTCTCCAGCCTACGACCGGACATACACTCTCCCTCCACGCCTATGTCCGACTCTTCGAGGACAGTTTTTACTGGTGGGTCATTGGGCGCACGATTTTCATTGGGCTGCTCTGTGTTGTCATTACCGTCCCAATGGCTTTTCCCGTCGCGCTTTTCCTTGCCCGGTCGCAAAGCCGCTGGCGAGGCACCCTGACAGCGCTGGCCATTGCTCCCCTCCTGACATCCACAGTCATCCGGACCTACGGCTGGATGGTCATCCTCGGGCGGCATGGCCTCATTAACACGACCCTCGTGTGGGCTGGCATTCTGGCGCAGCCCACACGATTGGATAACGGTCCCTTTGCCACGGTTGTCGCGCTGGTGGAGATCCTGCTGCCTTATGGCATTATTTCCATCCTCAGCCACCTGAGCCGTCTGGATGCGGAGCTTGAACAGGCGGCCTCCCTCCTCGGGGCACGTCGCCTTCAGGTCTTCTGGCGCGTCTTGCTGCCTCTCTCCCTGCCAGGACTGATGACAGCCTCGCTGCTTGTCTTCGTTCTCGCAATCAGCTCACTCGTGACACCTCAGTTGATGGGCGGAGGGCGCGTCTTTGTCCTTGCAACAGAAATCTTCAATCAGACGACCATAGCTCTGGACTGGCCATTTGCCGGTGCCCTGTCCATTACCCTCCTGGCCTTTTTCGGAATATTCGTGGCGCTCTATCAGAGAATTCTTCAGCGCGTGGAGAGCCAGTCATGAAACAAGACCGAACCGTCAGGATGGCGTGGCATCTTCTGATTGGCCTGATTTACCTGTTCCTGCTCGCACCATTGATTATCGTGCTGATCGTGTCGTTCGATACACGTCCCTACCTCAGCTTTCCACCCGCGAGCTTCTCCCTGATTTCATATGCCAGGGTGCTGCATAACCCCCTTTTCCTTCAGGCTGGAAAAACCAGTCTGTTAATCGGAGGATGCTCTGCGGGGCTCTCCCTGATTGTGGGGACGAGCGCGGCTTTTGCACTGGTGCGAGGCCACTTCCCGGGACGGAAAAGCGTGCAGTGGTTCTTTCTTTCTCCAATGCTGATGCCCCATATCGTGCTGGCGGTCGGACTGATGATGACCCTGCAACCGCTTGGCCTCCTGGACACGCTGACAGGATTGATTCTGGCCCATATCAGCATCACACTGCCCTATACGACGCGCATTGTGTCCTCCGGGATTGCACAGTTGGACCGCACACTAGAAGAAGCCGCTCGCATTCACGGCGCTTCGCCCTGGCAGAGTTTCTGCCGTGTCATTCTACCCGCACTCAGGCCACACCTCATCACCGGATTTCTGATCGCATTCCTGTTTTCCTTCGACGAAGCCGTTATCGCCCTGTTCATTGCAGGCCATAGAGCCGTTACGCTGCCACTCGCCATCTATCAGTACATCCAGTTCCGGACGGACCCGCAGGTCGCGTCGCTCTCAGTCCTCGTGGTGCTCCTCAGTCTGGTACCCATCATCATCATTGAACGTCTGATCAATCTTCGTCGGGCCGTCGGCGGATAAAGCAGTGAAGGAACCTCTCATGACGCAGATTATGATCGAAAGTGGCGCGATAGAAGGCTTCACAGAAAACGGAATTCTGACATTCCTGAGCGTTCCCTATGCCGCCCCTATTGTTCCTGGAAATCGGTTCGCAGCACCTCAGGACGTTGCACCCTGGACCGGTGTGAGATCCGCTCACCGCCTTGGTGCCGTCTGCCCACAGATCCCAACCTATGGACCTGTTGGGAAAGGGGCCACATCCATGCTGGATGCCGGTGAGGATTTTCTAACCCTCAATATCCGTAGTCCAGCCCGGGAGGGAAAAGCTCCCGTTCTTGTCTGGCTACACGGAGGCGGATACGCCGTCGGTTCTGGAAACGAACCACTCCTTCAGACAGGTGCCTTCGCAGCTAGCGGAATTGTTGAAGTAACTCTCAATTACAGATTGGGAGCACTGGGATTTTTAAGTCTGGATGCCGCACCCGAAAACCGCGGGCTACTTGATATCATCAAGGCTTTGGAGTGGGTTCAAAAGCATATCGCCCTCTTTGGGGGAGACCCCGAACGCGTCACTCTGGCCGGGCGATCTGCGGGTGGATTTGCCGTTTCCACTCTTATGGCCATGCCTGCGGCAAAAGGATTGTTCTCCCGGACCATGATCCAGTCCGGAGCTACCCCGGCGGTACTACCATACAAAGACGCACGCCTGACGACACAACGCTTTCTCAAACGTCTCGGCCAGCCATCACTTCAAATCCTCGAAGAGATACCCATTCATCAGCTTCTCGCTGCTCAGCGAGAGATCTGCAATGAATCCTACGAACAGCATGACTTCACTCGAGACGGGCGAGTGACAATTGTAGGAATTCCCTTCCAGCCAGTCATTGACGCTGCGTCCTTACCCCTTGATCCAGAAACAGCCGCTGTCCAAGGACTGGTAACGCAGGTTCCAGTTATGATCGGCACGACATCGGCGGAATATCTGTCCCATTCCAGCGTGCACTCGCATCTCACATTTACAGATACTGCGCGCTTACTGGACCCAAGAGTACAGCCTCTCGGCCTGAGTGGGACGGATATCGTGAACCGCTATCGGGATGCCCTGCCCCACCATGACCCTCTAGGAATATGGCGTGCAGTCGCAGGGGATCTTGTCTTTCAAAACCCGACGACCCGCTACGCCCTTGCACTGAGCAAACTTCAGCCCGTCCACAAATATCTTTTCGGCGACATCGGTCCCAATGAAACGGGGGCCCCTCATGGCGCCGAACTGGCAAACGTATGGTGGCGGAAAGGCTATAAGAGAACGAACTTACCCGCAAGATATCAAGATGTTGATCAAGAGATTTCGCGTATCATACATAATATTTGGAAAGAATTTATTTCGATAGAAGAACAAAAAGAAATAAGATGGAAGGCGTTTTCCACCGAGAATAAGGCCACCTTGTCCATTACAAGGGACGGTGCGGCGATTGGCACAGACCTATTTTACCCAAGGGTTTGCCTTTGGAGTTGATAGATTTCCATCTGAGATGCTATCTGTTAAGTGAATGTTTGCATTAAATATAGGACTCATAGCCAGAAGATGACGGTCGGGCATCTGTCGTAGCAGGTTGCGACCTGCCACCAGTCCTTGAGCCTTCCGAACATAATCTCGATGCGGTTGCAGCGTTTATATTTCCGCTTGTCGTATTTACTCGGTTCCCCGCGAAATTTCCGTTCTGGAATGCAGGGTTTGACCCCTTTTTCTTACAAAGCGCATCGCTAAGCCAGTCCGCGGCATACTCACGACCTCTCAGCAGCCATTGGGCAGGAAAAGACTGTTCAAAAGGGCAGCGGATGTCTATTTTCCTCATCACCTGTGTAAAGCGTCGTATTCATGCCATCTTTGATGCGTCAAATTATCTACTCGTCCGCGAGCCATCTTCCGATCAGCATCCGTCATCTTGTGGTTATATACTCTGAGACTAACGATTATATGCTTTCAAACGTGCAGAAAATATATTCCCGCACAACTGAACGATAATCGTCAATGCAACAAGAATACTCACGACCCATAACATCATGACAGTATTAAATCTTTGATATCCGTATCTAATTGTCAGATCTCCCAGCCCCCCTGCACCAACAACACCTGCCATGGCGGACGCCACTGATCAGGCTAACCAGTGTCACTGGTCAAGCCAGAAACCAGACCAGGCAATGCCTCCGGGATGAGCACAGAGCGCAAGACTTTTGCTCGTGTTGCACCCATTGCGCGAACAGCATCGATTAATTCTGGACTCACCCGGAGGGATCGAAGAACGGTTGGTTGATGCGCTTGGCTCACGATTTAAGGCTTTTGGCGATTTGATTGACGGTTCTTTGGGTCGCTTTTGATCTGCGTTTTGAGCAGATCGGGGACTGCCGCCCCGCTGAATGACTACGCGCTCGCACTCAATCTTTCGAGGAAGAGAAGACGGCGCATATTATAGACGATATTGGCCAGTCCGATCCTCATGGTGGCCCGGGTGATACCGAAAGTTCGGATGAACAGTCCCGTCTGTGATTTCTGGTCAGCAAAGACGTG
>NZ_JOPH01000024.1:0-289 GCF_002153615.1 Gluconobacter sp. DsW_058 | reverse complement strand
GAAGAACCCTTGATTGATGTGCTTGGCCCGTAATTTCTGGCTTTTGGCGATTTGATAGACGGTTCTTTGAGTAACTTTTGATCTGCGTTTTGAGCAGATCGGGGGGGGGCCGGTGGATGACTACGCGCTCGCACTCAATCTTTCGAGGAAGATGAAGCGGCGCATGTTGTAGACAATATTGGCCAGTCCGATCCTCATGGTGGCCCGGGTGATACCGACAGTTCGGATGAACAGTCCCGTCTGTGATTTCTGGTCAGCAAAGACGTGCTCGACACGCGATCGGATGACC
>NZ_JOPH01000023.1:0-6114 GCF_002153615.1 Gluconobacter sp. DsW_058 | reverse complement strand
GCCCATAAAACCCGTCCTCTTTCAGGTCGGATTATAGCTTAGACACCTGTCCAAAAAATGGGGTCCACCTCTCCCCCAGTAAATGCGACAGTTTCTTTACAGCCTCAGGGTATGAACCAGATTAAAGTGGAACCGCTTTAGCGCCTCGTGGCAGTAATCAGTGCGCCAGATAGGCCGCTGTGATCATCGGGCTGATAAGCGTACTGATTAGCTGATCAAATTTATAGAACTTGTTGGTTTTCGCGTTGGCGATCACCAGAACGTCTTTGGTTTTCATAGGAATGCTTTGCGCTAGGAAGTAGCTGCTTGGGTTCATCATATCCAGCTGATAGACCACTGGAATGCCTCTTGCTGTTGGCGGCGTATCTAGCCCAAGCTGTTTGGCCGCGACCGGATCTTCAAAGCGAAATAGAAAGGCAGCGTTGGGGTCCGCGCGATTGTCGTTAGGGCCACCAACACGCGCCAACGCTTCAGCCAACGACACATGGGGTGACTTGAACGGTGTTTCGGCGGCCTGCATGCCCGCAGCACCAAACACGGTATAGCTACGGGGTTGATAGATAACGTGAATTCTGTCTCCGGGGCGCGCGTGAATATCTTGCTGAGGGAACGATTCCAGCGTTCCAAGGTCCGTAGCGCCGACCTTTTCTCCGCGAACCAGTTCAACGTGCGAATCTTCGGGCGGATAGATGGCGCCGCCGGCAATGGCTACAACGTCAGACAAGTGCTCCTGGGCCGTGCTCAGGACCACTCGGCCTGGTTTGTGTACTTCGCCCGAGACTATGACAGTGTTTGCAATGTCGCTTGAAATCCGAACCATAACTTCTGGATTCTGGGACTTGCCGGCAAGGCTGTTGCGGATATTTTGGGCAAGTGCCTGAGGGGTCAACCCGGCTGCGCGCAGTCGTCCGACGTAAGGTATGGATATGGTTCCATCTGCTTCAACCTGCGTAGGCGGCAGGTTTTGGTTTGTCACATTTGCCGCCGGTCCGGTAGAGAGGCCAGTGGCGCTTGCGGCTCCAGCGGCGCCACTAGACGGTGCGAATAAACCGCTGCCCAGCTCGAAAACTGTAATCGTTAATATATCGCCCGCACCAATCCGGTCATTGGTTGAAGAGATGGTTGCAGCATTATCGATACTGGATATCAATGGAGGAATTTCGGCCGACAGCACTCTCGCCAGCTTAGGATTCACAGGCAGTATGTGGAACCCAAGAGGGTTAAGTTGCTTGGTCTGCGCAGCCTTTAGAACTATGCGCTCTGTCGGGCCACTGTCTGGCAGCGTATTGCATGCGCTAAGCGCCAGAAGTCCAACGCCAGCCAAGCAAGCACTCAGAAACCGCCCGGGATCGCGGCACTGACAGGCATGAGAAGTTAAACGAAAGCACATTAAGATTTATATCTCTCTTGTGGTAGATAGAATGGCGGCGTACATCGCGGCAAGACGCTGTTGGTAGGATATCATGTTAAATTTTTCGGACTGACGATATCCTGCTGCAATTAATTTCTTGCAAAGGGTATCATCATGGTCCAGTCGCCGGATACCGTCAGCGATGGCTTCGGTATTATATGCTTCTGTCTTGAGGGCGGCATCTCCTCCGATCTCAGGAAGCGATCCTTCGTCGGAAATCAGTGTTGGGACCCCGCATAGCATTGCCTCAAGCACAGGGAGACCAAATCCCTCGCTCAATGATGGGAATAAAAGCGCACGCGCATGTCGCAATAGGGCGAACAGAGTGTGTTCTGGCAAATAATCAATCTTGATAATTCTGCCTGTAGTAATTCCCCGTTCAAGATATCTAAGTTCTTTTTCTGATTTCCATGCCATTGCACCCACGATGACCAGCTTACGGCTACTACCTGAAGCCAGAAAGGCCTCAATGATACGCCCGATGTTCTTTTTTGGCTCAAGCGAACCAAAAAATAGGAAAAATTCCTGAGATCCCAATCCAAACTCGGCTTTGATTTCAACGCGACATTCGTCTTCTGATCGCTTGTAGGCAGGTTTATTTGTATCACACGACTGATAAGTATTATGGAGCCTAGAAGCCGTGGCCGGAAAAAATGAGAGGATGTCTCGGCGCGACGCTTCTGAAACTGTACAGATTCCATCTGCGCGGTTAGCTATTTTTCTTAAAAGTCGAAAATAATAAGATTTGTCATCAAGTGTCGTGTGTGGAAGCCGAAGTGGCACGATATCATGAAGCGTGTAGATATTTTTTGCTCCCACGATCTCAATAGGCATCGGATAGGTCCAATGCATGATATCAGGGGTCGACTTCATGCGGACGGAAGTAAATTTTCCAGTCTGGCGGAAGTGCCGTGCGGCGCGATTAAAGAGGTTGTCGGCGTTAAAAAGCCGATCAAAAGAAGGAATGTGGGCCGCCAGTGACCGCGTATCAATGCGGTTTGATATACGTATTTCTACAGGTGATGGTGCGATCAGATCCGCCTTGCGTTCTCTCAACCAGCGTTTGGACAGAAATTTTATTGGTCTTGCATCTTGAGGGGCGCCGAGGCGATCGAAAAACCGTACTTCCCGCAAATCCTGATTAGATCGATTTGGTATTTGCATCCCGTAAATAACGTTAACCGCATGCCCCATACTAGACAACGTCTGACATAGTGTTCGGGCATAGGTCGCAACACCAGTGCCTCTTTCTAGGCTGAGGTTAAATCCGTCGATCCCAATGTGCAGTTTATTGTTATTAAGCAAGAATGTGCGACCTTGTTCAAGAGCAGTTTAGCATGTACCCGCGACCTTAGTGTGTTCCAAGATTTTGTAAAATAGTGACATCCGCTGAGAATATGTGTCGAAATTAAACTTGGACGTCCTTTTTAAGCCAGCACAGCTTAGACTATGTTGACAAAAGATTGAATCCAAAACAGAGGAGGATCCCTCCGTTTGGACAGTTTTTCGAGCCTGATAAGCTATAACCGGTCGTTGTTATGCTGCCCTTCTGACGGCGTTGCTGTTGGCCACTGGGTTCGGCGCGTCATAATACGCCTCGTCGGGCGTTCGTCCAGCCAATGTCGAATGCGGCCGCTTCCCGTTGTAATGCGCGATCTATGAAGTGAGCCCGGCCCGCAGTTTCGAACCGGTCTCAAAAGCATGCAGGTAGACGCATTCGTATTTCAGCAATCGCCATAGGCGCTCGATGAAGACGTTGTCCAGCCAACGTCCGCGCCCGTCCATGTTGATGCGGATCTCGCGTGCTTTTAGCACCTCCGGGAACCGGGGCGTCGTGAATTGCGAGCCCTGATCCGTGTTGAAGATCTCCGGCGCGTCATAGCGGATCAGGGCTTCCTGCAGCGCCTCAATGCAGAACTAGGCATCCATCGTGTTCGACAGGCGCCAGGACAGTATCTTGCGCGTCGACCAGTCCATGATCGCCACGAGGTAGAAGAAGCCCTTGTGCATCGGGATATAGGTGATATCCGGACCCCAGACCTGATTGGGCCGATCGATGACCAGATCCCTCAGCAGATAGGGATATTTCCGATGCACCGGATGCGGCACGGTCGTGCGTGGTTTCTGGTAGATCGCCCGCAAGCCCATTCGCGCCATGAGCCGGCGAGCCCGCTTGCGGCCGACATCGTAGCCGAGACGACGAAGATGCCAGGTCATTTGACGGGATCCATAACACGGCGTCTCCAGGAACTGCGCGTCGATCAGCAGCATCAGTTCGAGTTTCACCTCGCTCTCGGGCACAGGCCGGTAGTAGACGCCCGATCGGTTGAGTCGCAGCAACGTGCATTGCCGCACGACTGAAAGCCGAGGCCGTTTCAGGTCGATCATTTCTCGTCTCTGATCATGCCCAACCGAACAGAGATGGGATGGTTGCCGTCCTCCCCCGACGGCATCGCGATGTGCCAATGTGGTGCTTGTGCACAGCCACGAAAAAGAGAGGACGGCAGATGAAGAATACGATGATCGGCGTTGACCTCTCAAAAAACGTTTTCCAGATCCATGCAGCTTCGATGACGGGCGAATTGCTCTTCAGCAAGAAGATGCGTCGTCCTCAATTCCTTTAATTCATGGCGAGCCAGCCGGCCGGCGCTCGTGGTGATGGAAGCGTGTGGCAGCGCCCATTATTGGGCACGAGAGTTGGTAAACGCAGGACATGAGGTAAAGCTGGAGGGATCGAAGAACCGTTGGTTGATGCGCTTGGCTCGCGATTTAAGGCTTTTGGCGATTTCATTGAACATGTATTTTACCGCAGGAAGTAATTTTCCGGTAGATCTCAACTCCTACCGCCCGAGATCCTCTGACAAGCCAAATTCATCCTCGACGCCGAACGCCTCTATGCTTCGAACATCAACAGCGCTGCCGTTATAAATTGAAACAGAAACCCTGCTTCCAAACCTTGGACAGGGGAACGCGAGTCTGAAGCACCTGTCCTCTCCCTTGTCCTCGCGACTAGATTCCTCAGTCTGTCGAGATGACATGTTCTGCATAAAGCCCTCGTCGGCGGTTTGGATGATTGGCGAGGCGACAAACTTTATCTCAGGATGCTCTTTGGAATATGCCACAAACAGGCGAATTTCTGTAATAAACACAGGAAAATGGAGGTCAATAATTATGCCGTCGTCTGCGTCTGCTGCTAATTCGTAAGGTTGCGCGCTTTGGAGGGAACTCGTAACCAAAACTCCAAGAGCATCGACTGAAGGAATCCGCGGCATTTTTGTGTATATCTGTCGTACGCTACCTGACTTTTTTCTATTTTTGTGGTCACTATGTAAATGGTCAACTATCCTACATATCCCCTCCTCCAAATTTTCTATCGAAGATAATTTGGATGCAGAGCCAAATCCGGAAGGCGGTTGACAATTTGACATAAAATCAGAAGCGTTTATATATATGCCACGGTTCATACAAGAATTATCGACTAGATACTGACTTTCTTGTGCATCTGTATTTGAATGAAGTGAGACAATATTCTTTTCTGTTGTAAATGCTGCACCATGTAGGGCGCTTCCTCTAAAGGATACATAAGTTGGATGCCTTTGCCAGAACCTCACCTGTTCGTCCAATGTCAAGTTTTCAGGAGAGACGATGACAAAACCCCGTTTCTCAAGACGATAACATAGCTCATCTTCCCCGATTAGAGTGCGTACTCCACTGGTTAGACGGTGCTTCGTTAGATAGGCTGGGCTCAAAGATGTTTTGTTTTCAGGCGACCCGCAGATCTTTCCGCTGGCAAAAGCCATGAAACGTCCCCACTCGCGATGGCATAGACCGCTCTCGATAAATGCTGGGTCTGGGACAGAAATTTCGGAAAAAACGCATGGGCGTTTAATATTTAAAAAATTCCTGGATGTTATTCCGACTGATTCCATAAAATACTTTAATGGTCCATCTTTTTCAAAAAAGTCATCATTGCAAGTACCAACAAATATAAAGTCACTATCTGGTTCTTTTCTTTTAATCCACATTCTCGATGTTGAGGAGAGTAGGAAATGTCCAAAATGGGGGTGGATATGGCCAATCCACACATATTTTTTCTCGTCAAATCTACGCAATGAAAGCGGGTTAAGCGCAATGGTACGCGGTGAAAGCTCAAGAATCTTATTCGTCCCATCTCTTCGCTCTCCCCTCAGATAGCCTGAGGCGGTAATGAAGTTCCGTTGGGCATCGTAAAGTTGCCAGCCATCAACGATGACCTCGTTATGAACCCGAACCTGAGGCGGGTAATTTAGGCAGCGCACGCCGCCGGACACAGTGCTTGACATCCAGAGCTTGGGTGCAGTCATACTCGGCGGGCCTTTCTTGGTGCGCTTAAGTTAGCAGTCTACGAAAACGTGCCAAGAAAGGAGAATCAACTCAATGTCCTTTTAGATATTCCTCTAGCTGATCCGCAGAAGCCTTCACATGGAGGGTTCGAAGAACCGTCTGGTTTTGAGGCTTTCTATGTGATTCCCTTTCTTCGGTTTTCGTTGAGGGAATGGCGCTATGAAACAGCTTGGTTTCTTTGATGTTGAAGAGCGGCTTGCCCGGTTGATCGGGCTTGGCGATCAGCTGGAGGCCTTTTCCCGGACAGTGGATTTTGAGGTGTTCCGTCCTGATCTGGAGAAGGCTCTGGCCTATTCGGACGGAAGCAAAGGCGGGCGCCC
>NZ_JOPH01000022.1:0-453 GCF_002153615.1 Gluconobacter sp. DsW_058 | reverse complement strand
CCGGGCCACCATGAGGATCGGACTAGCCAATATCGTCTATAATATGCGCCGTCTTCTCTTCCTCGAAAGATTGAATGCGAGCGCGTAGTCATCCACCGGGAGCCCCCCCGATCTGCTCAAAACGCAGATCGAAAACAACTCAAAGAACCGTCTATCAAATCGCCAAACCCCAGAAATTACTGGCCAAGCACATCAATCAAGGGTTCTTCGATTCCTCCACCTGGTCGGGAAAGCTGATCGGAAGACGGCCTGGGAATTCCTCGAATATCTCCTGAGCGTCATTCCTTACCGGATTCATACCATTCTGACCGATAACGGCATCCAGTTCGCCGAGCAGCCTCGTAATCGCAATACGGCCTGGTCTCGCCCCATGCGCTTCGACATGATCTGCGAAGCCCACGGGATCGAACATCGTCTGACAAAACCCAATCATCCCTGGACGAACGGTCAGGT
>NZ_JOPH01000021.1:0-394 GCF_002153615.1 Gluconobacter sp. DsW_058 | reverse complement strand
AAAAAAGCCGATGGGATAGCGTTTGAAACGCTGTCGTTTGGGCTTGTCTCCCTCGATATCCGGAAGCCGGGATATCCCGTGACGCTGAAAGCAGCGATGCAGGGCCGAACGTGTCAGATGAGGAATGCTGGCCTGCAGGGCATAAAGGCAGTCATCCAGCGGCAGTAAAGTATGCCGGCGAAAGGCGACTGCCATGGCTTCTTCGGTTTCTGTCAGGCTCGTTGAGCGAGGCTCTTTAGGGCCAGTTTTCTGATCTTCGACAGTCTCACGCTTCCGCCATTTTGCAACTGTTTTCGGGTTGATCCCGAACTCCTTGCTCAGCGTCGCGAGCGAAGCCTGCGATCGCTGTAGTGCTGCTCGCACGGCGTGCGTGGTCGTGGCGCTCCCATGACGT
>NZ_JOPH01000020.1:0-458 GCF_002153615.1 Gluconobacter sp. DsW_058 | reverse complement strand
CATACCCAATCAACGTAGGAAAAATGGAATCATAAAGGCCGACCCAAAACCAGTGGGTTTTTCGAACCCTCCAGATCATGGATTGAAAGGCAAAAGGAAATTGTGAATGAGAGGAATATGTCCGTGCTGAAATAATTTACTCACATAAGAGACATCATCAGGAAGAAAGAGGTGGACCCGTCTGTTTGGACAGTTTTTGGGTTTGAATAAGCTATACCCGGTTCTTGTTATGCCGCCATTCTGACGGCGTTGCTGTTGGCCCCCTAGTCCGTGTTGAAAATCTCTGGGGCGCCATAGCGCATCAGCGCATCCCCGAGTGCCTCAATACAGAACTCCGCGTCCGTCGTGTTCGACAGACGCCAGGGCAGGACCTTGCGCGTAAACCCGTCCATGATCGTCACGAGGTAGAGAAATCCCCGTTTTATGGGGATATACGTGATATCGGCACACCAAATATG
>NZ_JOPH01000019.1:0-305 GCF_002153615.1 Gluconobacter sp. DsW_058 | reverse complement strand
TTGCTGTCCTACAGATACAAAGTGAATCAGATCTCAGGCAGACCGTATAGGCCTTTTGTCAACGCGACCTAGTCTCTCTACGACGCCTGGTCCTATAACGACGCGCATTACAACGATAATATCAAAAGCTCTGATGCGTCCATTCTGCACATTTCGGGCAAGCAGGTCGTGGCTGCCCCACGCAACATCGGAAATTTCAAACTCGCTTATGACGACGGGACCGTCTGGGGCCAGTTGGAGGGATCGAAGAACCATCTGGTTTTGAGACTTTCTATGTGATTCCATTCCTCCGGATCTGATTGGGG
>NZ_JOPH01000002.1:0-137239 GCF_002153615.1 Gluconobacter sp. DsW_058 | reverse complement strand
TTCCCCCCTTACACACACTTTCCATTCACAAAACAAAACTAAAAAAATCAAAAAAAACGCCAGAAAAATCATCTGGCGTCCCTTTTTCCTTAGTTTTCTATGTTTCCCGCCGCAGAAAGCCATGCGTCGTGGAAACGCAGCCTGCTCGTGGCCCCGATACGCCCTAATCCGCAGGCTTTTCGCATCTCTCCGATACCCTCTTCCTCTCCTAGTCCCCGGTCCTGCTGCTTTTTGGCTAGGGCCGTAAGAACCGACATCGGAAGTTGAGCAGGATCAACACTCTCTCCAGAGTCTCGCTTCAAGACGGTCTCAGGATCGCAGACAACGTCCTCTGTTTCCCAAAAAAACGTTCCCGCATCTTCGGTAGTTTTTCTCACGCCATCAGGGATGGCTGTGAGAACTCGCTCCCGGATCTGTCGTCCCGCCCGCGCGAAACCATGTTGTCTCGCGATTTTCTGGATCAGGGCCGTTTCATGCAGAACCCCCTTCTCACAAAGAGCCTGCTGAATCAGAGACTGCAGAACCGGCAGATAGTCATCATCTGTGAAACGCGCCGCATCTGGCTGTGCCGATAATGCCTCTTCACTATCGTCCTCCGGAATATAGGGAGCAGGCACAGCAGCGCTCGTGTCATGAGGGACAACCCCCGCGTAGAGAGATGGCTCTTCTACGAAAGCGCTTTCAGTCTCCGGCACTTCCTGGACCTCAATATCTGGCGCCTCGACCGGAAGACTAAGTCGGCTTTCTCGTACGGCTTCCAACCTCAGCTTCAGGGCTTGATCCAGACGTTCCACCTCGCGGTTCGCATTCAGCCACCAGTCAGTCGACCAAACACGGAAAATCACCCAGCCAAGATTTTCCAGAACGACCTGACGCAGTCTGTCGCGATCACGCGCGGTGGCACTGCGATGGTAAGTTGCGCCATCGCACTCGACGCCCGCAAGAAAGCTTCCGGGCATGTCCGGGTCCACCACACCCAGATCAATCCGAAAGCGGGAGACACCTATCTGGGGACGAACATCCCATCCGCGTTGACGCAATAACGCCGAGACTTCGAGTTCAAAGCGGCTTTCTTCTTCTCCGACTGACCCTTGATGCAAACCGGCAAGTGCACCTGCACCGTGCTCTGCAAAAGTCAGAAACTTCCGAAGATGCAATACACCTTCTGCAGAGCTTCTGGACGGATCGATCTGTTCAGCGCGCAAGGAACCAAAAACAACCAGTTTTTCACGCGCCCGCGTCACAGCGACGTTGAGACGTCTTTCACCGCCCGCACGATTCAACGGCCCAAACGAAACATAAGGCGCCCCTTTTAGCTCCGGCGCATAGGTGAGGGAAAAGAACATCACGTCCCGCTCTTCGCCCTGCACATTTTCCAAATTCCGAATCAGGACGGGTTCCGGGCACTCTTCTCTAAAGAACGGCACCAGCGAGGAATCCTCCATCTGGGCCTTTTCCAGCAGATCAGTAATCAGTGTCTGCTGCTCTCCGTTAAACGTTACGACCCCAACGGATTTCTCTCCGTCAGTCTTCAAATGCCTTACAACAGCATCCGCAACAGCTCTGGCTTCTGCGGGATTGGTTCTGCTGCCACCTCTCTGGTAGTTGCCCCCCTCCACAAACTGAAAAGAAACAGCTCGATCCTGCGTCACGTTCGAGGGGAACGTGATGAGGTCACCGCCATAATACTGACTGTTGGAAAACGCGATCAGGCTCTCGTGCCGGCTGCGATAGTGCCATTTCAGCGTAATTTCCGGCACACCTGCCGCACGACATTCATCGAGAATGGACTCCATATCGCAGAGTTCACCGTCGTCGTCCTCATTCTCACTTCGTGCAAAGAAGCTGGTCGGCGGTAGCTGCTTGGGGTCTCCGACCACGATCACCTGTCGGCCACGTCCGATGGCCCCAATGGCATCCCATGTGGGGATCTGCGAGGCTTCATCGAAAATGACCAGATCGAACGGCTCACTGTCTGGGGGAAGATATTGCGCTACGGAAAGAGGGCTCATCATGAAGCAGGGCGTAAGCGCTCTCACCGCCCGTGGTGCAGCAGCAGCCAACTGACGAATCGGCATATGCCGGGCTTTTTTCTGCGCTTCACGATGAATCATCACATACTGTGAGTCCTGCCGGCGCACGTCCTGAGCGGGAATATTACCTGAGAGCCTTGCCCGGGTCAGACGCCCTGCCAGACTGGCAGCATCACCATCCCACGTCTTGAAGCGCTCGATCTGTTCTTCATGTGCTGCGGCAACGAAACCGCGCAGTCGTGGCTGCTCATCAACAGCTGCTGCCAACCACCATCGGGCATAAGCGGCAGTCAGAACCGATTGAAGCTCTTTCGGAGCCACGTGCTCTGCCACAAGCGCCTCTACTAACGGACCCAGTCCCAGACGCTCAGCTGTGTGACAGGCCTTTCGCCACGCACACCAGTCCCGCAGATTCTTACCCTGCTCAAGCCAGCCAGTCAGATGTTGAGACAAACGCATCAGCCAGTCTTCGCCATCTGGCTCGATTGCAAGAAGAGGACTTCCCGCCAGGTCAGCCAAAAGGCTCAGGCTTTCCTCAGCCGCCGAAAGTGCCTTCCTGAACCCCGTAATTTTCAGACCTACCGGCCCACTCTCTGCAAGAAGATCACGCCCTTCTGTAAGCAGCTCCCGGATTTGCCGTCTCACAGAGAGCAATCCTGCGAGATCCGGGACGCAGCTTGCCAATGCGGCGCGAATCTCAGCTCCCCAGAGCAGAGCGGCTTCGATCTTGCCAAAATCGGTCGTCACATCACTCCAGAGAGAACCGACAACCTCTCTATGAGGGGCTCCCTTCAGGTCGCGTTCGAGCGCAGACAGGTCCAGAAGCCGGGACAGTTCATCACTCAAATCGTCCGGTAAGACGCTTTTCGCACTCACTTCAAGTCGGCGGCGTACAGTTTTCTGAGCACTCCTGCGCGAAAGAAGCCATTTGTCTTCGGAGTCTTTCCACTCACGATGCAAGTCATCCAACGGGAGTGTTTTCGCATCACTCCAACGCACAGCCAGCCCCTGCTCCAGAGTGCAATGACGTGCAATCCGTTCTTTTTCTGCAAGAACAACCTGAGCCTTGTCCTGCGCATCTTCGGAAAGGGCCCAGGCTCCCCAGGCCGCTTCCGGTCGATACAACAGAGCACAGAACGACTGGAGTCGATGGAGCTGAGCCAACGATCGGTCAGTGCCAGTCAAACCCAGTACGCGGCACAGATCATCCGTTGCTTGAGACAGCGCATCGAGCTGTCCTCTCAAGGCCTGACTCTGCTGAAGGATCTGGTCCTGCCAGCGAGACGTCCACTCTTCCTGCTCTATTCCCGACAACTGAGGCGACAGGGCATCCCGCCCGAAGCGCTCATAGAGTCCCGCCAACAGACTGGCCGCATTCTTGAGCGACTCCCAGTCTGCTTCAGCATGGGCGTCTGGAGCTGACCATTTCAGAGCAAGCGGATAAGTGCCGTTACGATCAGCCTCCAGAACCACGCCTATGGCCTGATAGGGAGTCCATCCGTTGCTCCACCGCTTATGCAGATCCTGCACATAGGCATTCAGATCCTGGCGGACTGCCATCAGACGGCTTTGGGCCGAGGTCCATTCCGCTGTTGAAAACTCTTCCCTGACCAGTTGAACCTGCTGAAACTGTTCCAGCACTGCGCCGCGCCCAGCCTGAGGCGAAAACAGATCCAGGCAGAACTCACTCAGTCCTACAGAACGCAGACGATTCCGCACGACTTCCAGCGCAGTTCTCTTTTCTGCGACGAAAAGGACCGTCTTACCCCGTCCCAGCGTATCAGCGATGATATTGGCAATCGTCTGACTTTTGCCAGTTCCCGGCGGACCGATCAGGACAAAATTTTTACCCGCTGCCGCCCGGGCAACGGCGGTCAATTGGGACGAGTCAGCTTCCATGGGACAAAGCAGGGAAGCCTCGTCCAGAGCGTTATCCAGCGATTTCTGGCCCTCGAACAAAGCCGTGGAGAAGCCACTTCCGGTGCCATCAGCCTCTGAAACCCCATCCAGCAGACGACTGGCAACCGGGTTAATACGCAGCGCGTTCCGTCTTTCCTGCAAATCCTTCCACATGAGGAACTTAGCGAAAGAGAGGGTCGTCAGGCTGACACGTTCCTGAACTTCCCATTGCGGGAGCTGGCGGATTTTTGCGCGGAAAATGTCAAAGATGCGCGCAACGTCCAAGCCAGCCTCATCCTGAGGAAGCTCTCCTTCCAGTTCAGGAAACCGCATGGCGAAATCCTGCCGAAGAACTTCCAGAAGACTGCCATTCACCCGACTTTCATCGGTATGCGCGCGCAACCGGAACGGAGCGTTGATGCTGCTACGTTCCAGAATAACGGGGACCAGAATCAAGGGGGCTCTCGCCTTGCGATCCCGCCCCCGAGGTTCCCACACAAGTTCTCCCAAAGTCAGGAAAAGTGTGTTTGCCCCTCCCTCCTGCGCAGCCGCACGCGCCTTGCGATAGATTTCTGTAAGAGCGGACTGTAAGCCAGCTTCATCCCTTGCAACCAGCAGTTCACCGTGCTCCAGAGCCTCCGCAGCAATAGCCCTGTGCTGATCGTCATGATGACGCTGCTGATGGAGCACAGCACTCCTCGGGTCAGACCCATCCATCAGTTCGGGACGGGCTCGAAGCCTGAGCGCTGGTTTCCATTCCCCTCCCCGCATTTCTGCCAGACGGTCTTCCAACCTTCCCGGATCTGCACAGCAGATCTCGATGATCTGCTTCTCAGAGCGTGGCAGGTTCAGAAGACGGCTTCGGCCTGAAATATCCAGTAGCCGCTTACACCAGCGATCCAAACGGGATTCCGGTGTCTCTTCGTTTTCATGGTCTCCGAGTTCTTCCCGAAGATCAGGCGCTGCTTTTAGCTGAGGCGTGGCAGAGGGCTCCACATCATCGCTCTCGGCCGGATCAGTATTAGGCACAAGCGATGACAACGGCCGAATGCGGCGCAGTCGGGCGCGGTGGACGTCTATGACCTCTTCAAATTTCGACTCTTCACCATCATCCTGAAGCTGGGCAAGCCCACGCTCACATGCCTTTGCGAAATCCGGGCAAGACGCTGCAGTTACAAGCGTTGTCTCGAACACACAGACATCATCAAGGGCTACCCTGTTCCGCAATCCAGGCAGATCCTGAATGACTGAGGTTCCAGACTGCTCCCGGGATAGCCATAGACCAGCAAACGCATGACCTTTGAGCATGATCAGTAATGGCCGCAAGCCAACAGCTTCAAGACAGGACGCAAACAGTAAGGCTGTATCCAGGCAAGTCGCCAGTCGGTCTTCCACAATCTGAGTGGGAAGACGCACCCTCTGGCCAGCCTCCACAAAAGAGGCCGGGGGACTAACATACGTAATGTTCAAACCCGCGATCGCGCACCAGATCGCTTGTGCCTGTTCCCACGCCCGTTTTCGACCGCCCTGGTATCCCTCCAAAGAGCCACTGTGGCCGGCCTCCTGTAGAAGAAGAGAAGCTGAACGAAGAATTTTTGCGACAGCTGGATCATTAGGCAGAACAAAGGCAGCAAGCAGATCGGGCAGCCCCTGTAATCCGCCCCATTCGCTCCGGCAGCGGACAGTCAAAGGAAAAACGCGTTCGAGAAGCGTCGCCCGCGCACCATCGGGCTGTATCTCCGAGACTGTAAAATGAACTTCAGCGCGTGTTGCTTCACTTAGCGAGGCGAGATAGGCACCATCCAGTTCCACATCGAGGCGCTCTAACGCCCGAAACTGTCCCATTCCGAGAGACTGAAGTCGCCAGGAGGTTGTTCGGAGCACACTGGGCTTGGAATGCAGCGTAATCTCGACATCTGAGAGATCCCGATCTGCAAGATTACGAACCGCAAGCTCCAGCAAAACTGGGACGCTGTTTTCCCAGAGCGCACTACTGACGCTATCCCGGACGACAACCGTCAGCTCGACGATATCTTCTGCAATTGGTTCAGATGTTGCGCCTTCTTCCCGCTCTGCATCTACTACTACATCCCCTGCACATCCGATTGCCTCTACAGGGGCGAGGTCAACGCCCTCGGACATAATTTCAGTGTCAGGGGAAGAGTCCGTCATTACGCGCCACCATCACTTGGTAAAGTCTAAACGGCAGCATACAGGAAGCTTGCGGACAAAGAAAAACCCACCCAGTCAACTGACCGGATGGGTTCTTCCTATTTTCATAGATGCTGCGTTCAGCCTTAGACTGAAGCAGGACCTTCAACAGCTTCCAGTTCAGCGCGAACGCTCTGGATTTCACGGCTGAGACGGTCATGCGCATCAGTATCGTTCGGCTCGATCTGGGCCCATGTGGTTTCCAGATCCCGCAGACGATCACGGGCATCATCCGCAGACAGCTCGCTCATGAGCTGAGCAGAATCTGCCAGAATGGTGCAGTGTTCTGCGCCCATATCTGCGAAACCACCGCCCACGAAATAACGGTCGACGATCTTGTCGCCTTCATACAGGGCCACAACGCCACCACGCAGCTGAAGCATCAGCGGTGCACGGTCCGGCATGGCTGCAATATCGCCCTCCATGCCCGGGACCACCGCCATGTCGACCTGACGGTCAACAAGGCGCTTTTCCGGGCTGACGATCTCGATGCGTAGGGGCATCAGGATCAGGCCTCCTGCTTCATCTTCTCGGCCTTGGCGATGGCCTCGTCAATGTCGCCAACCATGTAGAACGCGCCTTCTGGCAGGTGATCGTATTCACCATTTACAACAGCCTTGAAGGAACGGATCGTGTCTTCCAGAGCAACCAGCTTGCCAGGTGCGCCTGTGAACACTTCAGCCACATGGAACGGCTGGGACAGGAAGCGCTGGATGCGACGTGCGCGGCCAACGATCTTCTTATCTTCTTCAGACAGCTCATCCATGCCCAGGATCGCGATGATGTCCTGCAGACCCTTGTAGGTCTGAAGCGTCTGCTGAACCTTACGAGCGATATCGTAGTGTTCCTGACCGACGATCTTCGGGTCGAGCGAGCGGGACGTGGAGTCCAGCGGGTCAACAGCCGGGTAGATGCCCATTTCTGCGATCGAACGATTCAGAACCGTCGTAGCATCAAGGTGAGCAAAGGTCGCGGCAGGTGCCGGATCGGTCAGATCGTCGGCAGGGACATACACGGCCTGAACAGACGTGATGGAGCCCTTCTTGGTGGACGTAATGCGCTCCTGAAGGGCACCCATTTCCGTTGCCAGCGTCGGCTGATAGCCCACAGCGGAAGGAATACGGCCCAGCAGAGCGGACACTTCCGAACCAGCCTGCGTGAAGCGGAAGATGTTGTCCACGAAGAACAGAACGTCCTGACCTTCTTCGTCACGGAAATATTCTGCGAGTGACAGACCCGTCAGAGCAACACGGGCACGTGCTCCCGGCGGCTCGTTCATCTGGCCATAGACCAGAGCAACCTTGGAGCCTTCCGTGGAACCGTCTTCAGCGATCTTGATAACGCCAGCGTCCTGCATTTCGAAATACAGGTCGTTACCTTCACGGGTACGCTCACCCACACCTGCGAACACAGACACGCCACCGTGTGCCTTCGCGATGTTATTAATGAGTTCCTGAATAATAACGGTCTTGCCAACGCCTGCGCCACCGAACAGGCCGATCTTGCCGCCCTTCAGGTACGGGCAAAGAAGGTCAACGACCTTGATGCCCGTTACGAGAATTTCGGACGCAGCAGCCTGCTCCTCGAAGGACGGAGCCTTGCGATGGATCGGGAAATACTTGTCGCTAACGATCGGACCACGTTCGTCAATGGCTTCGCCAATGACGTTCAGGATACGACCAAGTGTAGCCGGGCCAACCGGAACCATGATCTGCTTGCCAGTGTCACGGACTTCCGCGCCACGGTTCAGGCCGTCCGTCGTGTCCATGGCAATGCAGCGGACCTGACGCTCACCGATTTCCTGTGCAACTTCCAGAACAAGCGTGTGATCGCCGTTCTGAACATGCAGGGCGTTCAGGATAAACGGAAGATCGCCTTCGAACTGCACGTCAACAACCGGGCCACGCACCTGCGTGACACGGCCGACGACGTTATTTGCAGCCGGGGCAGAAGGGTTAAGAGTCTCAGACATCGGTTCGTCTCCTGCGTGATCTCAAACGGCTTCTGCGCCGGAGATGATCTCGATCAGTTCATTGGTAATGTTGGCCTGGCGCGTACGGTTGTACTTCTGGGACAGACGGTCGATTGCCTTGCTGGCATTCCGGCTCGCGTTGTCCATAGCCGTCATCCGTGCACCTTGCTCACCTGCTGCACTCTCCAGCAGGGCAGAGAAAATCTGCACCTGAAGATTGCGTGGCAGAAGATTGGCCAGGAGCGTAGCCTCATCGGGCTCGAATTCGTATTGGGCGGCCTCGGCAGGCGCCGCATTGTCATTTTCCGCGACGGACAGAGGCACCAGGGGAAGCTGGATGGCAATCTGCGTCATCGCGTTGACGAAGCGGTTGTAGATCAGCGTGCAGCGATCAATCTCGCCGGCTTCAAGCATGGCGACAATCTTCTTGCCCACATACTCAGCCTTGTCGAAACCGACGTCACGGCCTTCCGTCCCTGCCACGCGCTCAACCACCAGATCCGGATATTCCTTTGCAAGAATATCAGCACCCTTACGGCCAACCGGCAGAAGACGCACTGTCCGCCCCTCATCCCGCAGTGTGCGGATCAGCTGACGCGCACTCCGAACGATGTTGGCGTTAAAGCCACCCGCCAGACCACGATCCGAAGTCAGGACCACCACAAGATGGACCTGATCCTTACCCGTACCGCCCAGCAGCGTCGGCAGGCTGGACGCATCAGCGCCGCGGCTTGCCGCTGCCAGTTCCGCCATCATGCGGCCCATGGCCTCGGCGTAGGGACGAGCCGCCTCAGCCTGGGACTGGGCGCGTCGCAGCTTGGATGCTGCGACCATTTTCATGGCGTTCGTGATCTTGCGCGTCGATTTGACGCCCGTGATCCGACCGCGCAGTTCCTTCAGCGAAGCCATGGACTATCCTCAGGCTGCAAAGCGCTTACCGAAAGCTTCGAGCAGCTCCTTGAGCTTACCTTCCGTCTCCGGCTTGATCTGGCGATCGTTGCGGATGGCCGTCAGAATGCCAGCGCCAGCGCCACGCATTTCCGTCAGCAGTGCAGCCTCGTAGGCCACAACCCTATCCACGGCGATCGGATCAACATATCCACGGGTACCAGCAAAAAGAACAACAACCTGCTCTTCAACCGGAAGCGGGGACGTCTCAGGCTGCTTCAGCAGCTCGACCAGACGTGCACCACGATCAAGCTGCTTGCGCGTTGCAGCATCCAGATCGGAAGCGAACTGCGAGAACGCAGCCATTTCACGATACTGAGCCAGCTCAAGCTTGATCTTGCCAGCAACCTGCTTCATCGCCTTGATCTGAGCGGCTGAGCCCACACGGGACACAGAACCACCGACGTTCACAGCCGGACGGATACCCTTGTAGAACAGGTCCGTCTCAAGGAAGATCTGACCGTCGGTGATGGAAATCACGTTGGTCGGGATGTATGCAGCCGTGTCACCAGCCTGCGTCTCAATGACCGGCAGAGCCGTCAGAGAACCGCCGCCGTTGGCATCAGACATCTTGGCTGCACGCTCGAGAAGACGGGAGTGCAAATAGAATACGTCACCTGGGAAAGCTTCACGTGCAGGCGGACGGCGCAGCAGCAGGGACATCTGACGGTATGCAACAGCCTGCTTCGACAGGTCATCATAGCAAGCCAGAGCATGCATGCCGTTGTCACGGAAGTACTCACCCATGGCGCAAGCCGTGTAGGGAGCCAGATACTGCATTGGTGCAGCATCAGAAGCCGTGGCAGCAACAACGATGGAATATTCCATCGCACCCTGCTCCGTCAGCGTACGAACCAGGTTTGCAACCGTAGAGCGCTTCTGACCAACAGCAACGTAAATGCAGTAAAGAGACTTCTTCGGGTCGCCTTCAGCATTGACTGGCTTCTGGGCCACAATGGTGTCAACCAGGATCGCCGTCTTACCGGTCTGACGGTCACCAATGATCAGCTCACGCTGGCCACGTCCAATCGGCACCAGAGCGTCAATGGCCTTGATGCCCGTCTGCATCGGTTCGCTAACCGACTGACGTGGCATGATGCCTGGAGCCTTCACTTCGGCGCGGCGATATTCCACGTCCGTCAGCGGGCCACGACCGTCGATCGGGTTACCAAGGCCGTCAACAACGCGACCAAGAAGACCCTTGCCAACCGGAACCTCAACAACGGACTTCGTGCGAAGAACCGTGTCACCTTCACGGATTTCGTCGCCATCACCGAAAATCACGATACCGACGTTGTCGGCTTCGAGGTTCAGCGCCATGCCCTTGAGGCCAGAGCCTTCAAACTCGACCATTTCGCCAGCCATGACATTCGTCAGGCCGTAAACACGAGCAATGCCGTCACCAATCGACAGGACCGTGCCCGTCTCGGAAACGGTCTCGACCTTGTCGAAAGACGCGATCTGCTGCTTGAGGATGTCCGAAATCTCAGCGGGACGGATATCCATCACGCGGCTCCCTTCATGGCGTTCTGCAGGCGAGTCAGGCGCCCGGCGATCGAAGTATCAAACAATGTAGAACCGACACGTACAGTCATGCCGCCAATCAGGGAGGCATCTGTACGTTCGATCATGGACACACGGCTGTAACCCGCTTCGGCCAGACGGCCCTGAAGCTGGCTGCGCTGCATGTCAGTAAGAGGCTGAGCGGAGCGGATTTCTGCAACGGTTTCGCCGCGGAGGCTCGCATCAAGGGCCAGCACGCCGTCTAGAATAGAAGCGAGATCAGCAAGACGGTGGTTAGCAGCAATCACGCCGACGAAGCGACGGACGGCATCTCCGAAACCGAGTTTCTCGGTCAGGGCACCAGCAACCTTGCTTGAGCGATGTGCGTCAAGGCGGGAGTCCGCAAGGAACGTCCGCAGGTCAGCACTCTGGGAAATCGCATCGCGAAGTCCCCGAACCTGAGCCAGCACATCAGAGAGCGCTCCCTGCTCTGAGGCATAGTCGTAAAGCGCTCGGGCATAGCGTTGAGCCAAGCCACCTGTGGGTCCCATCTGCGGCACCTGTGTCACCGTCACACGCGTGTTCCGTCTCACTTTTCCGCCGCAGGATGCGGCCGGAACCGGCTTATCCGGTCCCTTGCTTCCAAATCCGTTGGGATTCAGGCACACACGACCCTACGCAGGATTCGTCTGAACCCGGTCCTCCACTTGGCGCCGCCTCTAGCACGTCCCCATGATCCAGTGCAACCGAGCCAGAGCTACAACCTTACCGCACAACTAAATTTTTCAGCGTAACACTGCTCTTTGCAGGCAAATTCTTCATTCCCAAAAAACAGTAGTGCGCATGCCAGCCTGCTGCTGTCAGGGAGAGCTCAGAATTTCTAAAATTTTGCGGAATTGCCTTACACTCATTGGGGACTGTGTCCAGGCAGAGATAAAATGCCGGCATCGAGCAAGAGAGTTGCGGAGTATGCAATCAGTTCACAGGAACTGCGGCCGGACGCCTGCCAGAGCAAAAAAGGCATATAGAAGTAGCCAGCTTTTTTAGTCGCCTGGATCAGATTTTTTGGGGAACCTACTGGAGCGGGCGAAGGGAATCGAACCCTCCTCAGAAGCTTGGAAGGCTACTGCATTACCACTATGCTACGCCCGCCCTTAGGTTGCCGGTGTCATACTCCATTCCTCAGCATCCTCGCAAGAGGGGGAATGCCAGAAATGAAAAATATGAACCTAGATGCTTATGGGTACTTGACTTTCATCCCTGAACATTATCTTTTCCGCCCCACTGTCGTTGGTGTATCACAGTCTTTGTGGTACCCCCGATGATAGGGGCGTAGCTCAATTGGCTAGAGCGTCGGTCTCCAAAACCGAAGGTTGTGGGTTCGAGACCCTCCGCCCCTGCCACCCCGCTTTACCGGATAGCTTTTCCGGCACCGGGACGCGGATTTTCATTTGATTCGAGGACGATGGTGTCGGTCACTACCCCGAAAGACGAGTCGCGTAAGACGGCGCCTCATAAAAACGGATCCGGCTTCAATCTGGGCACGTACATCAAAGACGTGCGCAACGAAGCCAAGCGGGTTACGTGGCCTACACGTCGTAACACCCTCATTACGACGGGTGCGGTGCTTGCCATGGTTACCGTGACCTGCATCTTCTTCTTCATCGTGGATCAGGTCATTGGCCTGGGCGTCCGCGAGCTGTTTGGCGTTGGAGGCTAGGTCCGCAGCATGGCAAAACGTTGGTATGTTGTGCATGTCTATTCCGGGTTCGAGAAAAAGATCGCGAGCCACATTCAGGAGCAGGCTGCACAGAAGGGCTTATCTGACCATTTCGAGCAGATCCTTGTCCCATCCGAAGACGTGACGGAAATGCGCCGGGGCCGTAAGGTCAATTCAGAGCGCAAGTTCTTCCCCGGCTACGTTCTTGTGAAGATGGAACTGACAGATGATGCATGGCATCTCGTCAAGGACACCCCCAAGGTCACCGGCTTTCTGGGAACGCGCAATCGCCCAACCCCGATTACGGCTGCAGAAGCAGACCGGATCATGAAGCAGGCTCAGGAAGGTGTGGAACGTCCACGTTCTGCCCTCACCTTCGAGATCGGCGAGCAGATCCGCGTTGCAGACGGCCCGTTCACGTCCTTTACGGGCATGATCGAGGAAGTCGACGAAGAACGTCAGCGCCTCAAGGTTAGCGTTTCCATCTTCGGTCGTTCGACCCCGGTGGACCTGGACTTCACGCAGGTTGAGAAGCTCTAATCTCTTCTGGTGAGACGATATGAATAAAAAAGGCTCCCATTTGGGAGCCTTTTTTATTGCCTCGGGTATTCCCTCTTACCGGCTTGTAGAGGGAAGTGATCGCAGCCGGGAAGCCGCATGATCCGCGAGAACGGACAGCCCCTGACTGAGAGACGCCACCAGCTTACCGGTATTAAGCTGCGCACTCTCAGGAGATTGCCAGGCAAACGCTTCAGTCAGGACCGGGCCAATCATCTTCTGGGCAGGATGAACGGATACCGCACCAGTGATAAGCGCATGGCCAGCCGCATCGGCTTCGAAATTCCGGATTGTCACCTCTACATAAGCAGAAGGCGTCGTAGTTACCGCGTCTCCCTGAGACACGACCGTTGTCCCCGGAAGACGCTGCGACAGATCAGTCGTTAATGTCTGGGCTATCATATCAGGAAGCGCTTCGCTCCAGCTATCGCCAGTCGCCAATGTCGTCTGGTAATCGCGATTTTGGCGAACAATAGTATCCCGATCGAGGCGAGAAGGAACAACAGGCGTTCGGACTTCCACGACAACAGGACCGCCCGATTGGACCATCCCGGATACAGGTGCCAGCGTATACAGTTTGGGGTCACTGCTACAGGCCGTCAGTGAGACTGCAAGGCCAAACATGCACCCCATGGACAATAGGCGCATACGAAAAGGCGAATATTTTGCCATGGGATCAGTTCCTACGACCGGTAATAAGTGCTGATGGATGATGTCCCAGATAGTCTGTCAGGAAACGGAGCGAACGCGCCATCTGCGTCATCTGTGTAATCATGCCCTGAAGGCTACGCTGAAAATCCGTATCTCCGCCGTAGGACCCAAGAAGAGTCTGAGCGTTGGTCAAGGTTCCCTGCAAGGCCGTCATAAGCTCTGGAAGATGCTGATTGGCATTCTTGCTCAACGCATCCAGGTTTTGGAGCGAGTTCCGCAAAGCAACCAGAGACTGCGTCACTTCGCGGCTGTTCAAACGGCCATCCGCATGCGCGATCAGGTCATTGACGTGCTCACCAATCTGCGTGAGCGGCATCGCTGCAATCTTGTCCGTGATGGTGGAAACAGACTCCATAATCCCATCCATGCCACCTGGCTGACTGGGAAGCACAGCGACGTCACCCTCGTACGTCATGGTCACAGGTGGTGCATTCTTCACGAACTGTAGCCCGATCAGCGATTCACCCGTCAGGAAGCTGGCACTTTGGACGGAAGCACGCAGGCCATTGGCCACGAACGCGGCAAGATACTCCTTGGCACGCGCAAGCTGGCTTTCGCTCCATTCCGGCATCATGCGCTCGGGCTCGATCTGCATTTCCACCCGGACCTTCGGGTGCGCCTGCGGAGAAGGCATCTGCAACTTTACAGATGTCACTGTTCCAACCTGCAGGCCGAACAGACTGACCTGACTTCCAGCCGCAAGCCCCTTCACGGATGTATCGATATAGGTCACGACACGGAGGCGCTGATGGTAGCGGGCACTTTCTGCATCGGCCTGGCTTGTGTAAAGCTTGAAAACCGAGTTTGCAGGGGCAACAGGCGCGTTCACGGCATTCCGATTATCCGGTAGCCCAAATGCCACACCACCAGAGAACAGCGCTTGCAGCGACTGCATCTGAACCTTCAGACCACCCGCCCCCAGACCAACCTGAATTCCCGAGACATTCCAGAAGCGACTGTCCGTACGCAGGTAATGATCATATGGCGCCTTGATGAAGACCTGCACAACAATTGGGCCCTCCCCCCCGGGCGGCATCGTATAGCCCAGCACGTCACCAACTGGGACATCCCGGAAGAATACGGGAGCGCCCTCACCCAATGAACCGAGAGCCGGTGACACGAGCCAGAATGTTGTTCCAGGCTGGTCAGAGCGGACGCCCGGTGCTGCTTCAAGACCGCGGAATTCAGTCTGGTAATGCTCCCCAGAGGTTCCAGGATCAATCGCGATATAAGCCCCGGAGATCAACGTATCGAGTCCGGTGATGCTGGCACCGTTGATACGTGGCCGCACAACCCAGAAACGCGTGCTGTCTGTCAGAATATGGGCGCTATTCGCATTCATCTGAACCTTGACGCTCACATGACGCATGTCACGGCTCAGAGTGATGTCCTGCACTGTACCCAGCGTCACGGCCTTGTTCTTGACCTGCGTCTGGCCAGGAGTGAGGCCATCTGCAGTATCAAAGGTAATCGTGATCTCGGGCCCACGCGTGGCAAAATGCTTCCAGGCCAGCCAACCAGAAATCAGAATAGCCAGAACTGGAATCAGCAGAATCAGGGAGAAGCGGGTCCGGCGTACCGGAGCTTCCTCCGGAAAGGCCGGCTGCTGCCCGCGATTATTTCGGGAATCGCTCACGCGCTTTCAGGCTCCATAGAGATATCAGAAGAAGGGGTCGGGCCATCGGTTGGCCTGCCATCAGAAAGGCTACGCCTCGTTGCGTCGCTAGCCACAGAACTGTTCAGGCCTGCCGCATCCCACATTGCCCGAGGATCAAACAGCTCCACGGCAAAAATGGTCAGGATCACGACCAAAGCAAAACAGATCATGCCGGGGTCGGCAGTCACATTAGCCAGAAACGCAAAATGGACCACCGCACAGAGAATAGAGATCATGAAGACGTCGATCATCGACCAACGCCCGATAATGTCCACCATGCGATAGAGTTTCCCAAGCAGCGGTAACTGCCACCGGGACCTCACCTTCGTGCTGATGATCATGAAACTCAAGGCCAGAATTTTCAGAACCGGAACGGTAATGCTGGCAAAAAGAACCAGCAGGGCCAAAGGCACCATACCAGCCTGCCACAACTCAATCACGCCGCTGATAATGGTACTTGGCGCGCCTGATCCCACCTTGGTGTAGGTCATGACAGGCAGCATATTGGCCGGAATGTAGAAAATAACGCCTGCGATCAGAAGACAGCTGGCCGATGCCAGGCTTTGCCTTTTACGTCGGCGCAAAATCTGATCGCACCGCGGACAATCGCCCATATCTGCCTCCTGCAAAACAGGATGATCAAAAGCGACCACCAGTCCGCAGGCGTGACAGGACAGCATGTGCTCAACAGGAGGAAGCGCGTCTTCGTGAGCATCCAGATGAGCAACATCCAGAATACGCCCCCGATGGCCGTCCACCCTTTTTCGCAAGTCGCGATTGTTCCAGATCAGATCGTCATCAAACGTGGAATCCATGGCGGCCATCGTCAGCATCAGGCCACCCAGCAGGTACACTCCGGGTTGCAGATCGACGAGGGCAAGATCCACGAGCTTGGTATAGGCAACCAGAACGCCCAGAACATAGACTTCCACCATGGACCAGCCACGAAGGCGATCGTACCAGGTCAGAAGTCTCGGGGTCCAGTCAGGCATGTGGGGACGGGACGCGCCATACAGCACAGCCCCCATCAAGGCGATGACAATGCCTGGCATGACCAGAGTTGTCAGTCCGACCAGGAAAGACATGGTGTTGTAGCCCTGATGCGATAGCTCAATAGGGCCAGACATCAAAGCAACGGTGTTCTCACGTCCATAGACGTTCAGCGTCATGAGTGGACTGATCAGGAGAGCAATGTAGAGCGCAGCGGAGGCCACACAGAAAGCAGCAGGCGCACCAATGACGGAGGTCTTTCGACGGCGTGCAATTTGCGCGCCACAGCGTTCGCACTTTGCCAGAAACCCAGGCTTGAGTTCGGGAACCCTCTGGAACAGCCCACAGACGGAGCATTCGTGCAAACCTTCCACAACATGCAACGACGCACGTGGGCGCTGCGGTGTCCGGGACAGGTTGACGGCATTTTGCCAGAGGCGTTTGTGAAAACGGTCAGTCATGACGCTCCTAACCTAACGCATGGAGCCGCCATAAGACAGTGCAGCCAGCACAACGTGGCCCACGCATCAGGATCTGATGCCGAATGGTAGACCCATTTTACAGCATTTGCCCAGAGCCAGAAAATTTTCTGGCAATAATCTGACAAAAACCAGACATCAAAGTCCATCTGCATACTGGAACTGTATGCCTGGTAGCCTGATCTATTTTGAGGAAAATACCTCGATGGTGCCGGAGAAGAGATTCGAACTCCCGACCCCATCATTACGAATGACGTGCTCTACCAGCTGAGCTACACCGGCGCATCCATCGAGGTGGGCGCTTTCTAACTAACGGCTTTGAGCTTGGCAAGCCCTTAATGAAAGAAAACTGTCTTACATTCTATGAAAATACCACATCCGGCCATCTTACTGGCAAAACCTGACGGTTCTTAAAGCGTAATGCCGCTTAAGACCTTGTTTTCAGGAGGACAGACCATGCCACGTGGAGACAAATCAGCCTACACAGACAAGCAGAAACGCCAGGCTGAACACATTGAAGAAAACTATGGAAAGCACGGCGTCCCTAAGAAAGAAGCTGAGAGCCGTGCCTGGGCAACCGTCAACAAGGAAAGTGGCGGTGGCAGGAAAAGTGGGTCAGGCCGGAAAAATCATCCGAAAAGTTAAATCCGGCCTATATCTGACTGCGAAAGACTTCAGGCAGCATCCCAGGCAGCACGCGCCGCATCTACTCCGGCCCCACGGGGTAGCTGGACGCCCTCACCTGCGAGAACGGCTTCAAACGCCGACAGGGTCAGCAGAACCTTGTGCTTCTGCGCATTCACACCCATCGCGCCAATACGCCAGATCTTGCCTGTCAATGGACCGAAAGACGAGACGATCTCGATTTCAAAGTCCTTGCGCATCAGCTCGCGAACCCGGGCGTTATCAACCCCTTCAGGAACCCATACGCCAGTCACATTGGTCATCCGCGTAGCGTCGTCGCCATAGACGCGCAGCCCCATCGCCCGCAGACCCGCCACCATGGCTCGTCCAGCACGCGTGTGACGTGCGACCCGGGCATCCACACCTTCCTCAACCACGATCCGAGCAGCCTCGCGGGACGCATAAAGCATGGACGTCGCTTCAGTGTGATGGTTCATCCGTGCCGGAGACCAGTAATTCATGAGCATCGCCAGATCGAAGTAATTCGACTGAATCACCGGCCCCTCACCCTGCGGCTGGCCTGTCGCAATACCGGCTTCGTCATGCCGCCGACGCAGAATGGCTTCTACAGCACGATCCGATAGCGTTATCGGTGCAGATCCCGGAGGTCCACCAAGGCATTTCTGAAGCCCGGCAGTTGCGACATCGATGTTCCAGGCGTCCGTCTTGAACTCCATTCCGCCCAGCGTAGCAGTCGCATCGACGTAGAGAAGGACGTTATGACGGCGGCAGATGGCCCCGATTTCAGCGAGTGGCTGGGCCGTTGTGGTGGACGTATCGCCATGCACGGTCGCCACAAGGCCAGGCTTGTGTTCGATGATGGCAGCTTCAATGGCAGCAGGATCGACAACCTGCCCCCACTCCACATCCACAGTGCAGGGAATACCGCCGCACCGATGAACAATTTCCGTCAGCAGAAGGCCAAAGCGCCCGATCCGCGGAATAAGCACCTTCATGCCCGGAGAAACCAGCGAAACCAGAGCAGCCTCAATGGCCGAACGGGCGGAACCGTTGATCAGCAGCGTCCAGTGATTTTTTGTCTGAAAAACTTCCCGATACAGCGCCATGGTTTCATCCATGTACGCCGTCATTTCGGGGTCCATCTGGCCAATGACGTCCGTTGCCATGGCCCGTAGAATGCGTGGATGCACATTGGCAGGACCTGCGCCCATCAGCAGGCGCGATGGTGGATCAATTTGAGCAAAAGATGATGTCATGACTGAAATTCCTTGACGCAAGCAAGCAGGGTGCGATGGGCGAGTTCAACGTCTTCCACAAGCACTGTTTCATCTGGATGATGGCTCAGACCACCAGGGCTGCGAATAAACAGCATACCCATCGGGCAGAAGCCCGCCATGGCCATGCTGTCATGCCCGGCACCGCTGAGAAGCCGAGGAGCAGAGAGCCCTGTTACCGCTTCAACAGCCGAAGCAAATCGTTCAATGATCCCCGGAGAGCACGCTGCCGCTGCCAGTTGCTGTGGAGCCGTAAAGGAGACATCCAGTCGGCGCCGGCTCGCAATGTCGCGAATGTCAGACCGGATGCCTTCAGCCAGTGCGTCGCGCACCTCATTGGAGCCTGCGCGCATATCCAGTGAAAACCAGACATCGCCGGGAATGACGTTTGACGTATTAGGCGTCACTTCTATTTGCCCGACCGTTGCCACGAGATTTCCGGCCCCGTTCAACCCACGCTTTTCTACTGCCAGCATCATCTCCGCAGCCCCGGCTAGCGCATCGCGGCGCAGAGTCATCGGCGTAGTACCAGCATGATCGGCCTGCCCCTTGACCATGACGCGCTGACGGGTCTGGGCAGCGATCGCGGTCACGACGCCCAAGGGCTCATCCGCAGCTTCCAGACAAGGCCCCTGTTCGATATGCGGTTCGATAAAGGCCAGAATATCCTCTGGTCGGCGCGTTGCATTCTTTAGCTGCGACGGGTCCAGGCCATATGCCAGCATCGCGTCGGCAACCGTCATGCCTTGAGAATCCGTTACGCCCTGAGGAACGGCACTGATCTCCCCCGTCATTGTTCGGGAGCAGATCATGGGAACAGGAAACCGGGATCCTTCCTCGTCACCAAACCCAATAACTTCAATTGGGAATGGAAGGCGCGTGCCCCGATCCTTCAAGGCTGCAACCAGCTCGATTCCCAGCATCACCCCGAGGTTGCCGTCAAATGCGCCCCCATTCCTCACCGTATCAAGATGCGAGCCAATCATGAGAACCGGCGCCTTCGGATCTGTCCCTTCATAGCGACCAACCAGATTGCCCACGGCATCGGTCCGCACAACCATACCAGCTTCTTCCATCCAGATCTGGACCTGAGCGAGGGTATGTCGATAGGATGTTCCGAGCCAGAAACGGAAAAGGCTACCAGCCGTCTCGCTGAATGGAGGTTCAACGAGAATGCGGCACCGTTGAACGGCACGGGCTCCGTGGGCTGTCATTTTGTCTCCGCCAGAAGGACGTACAATCTTGAATAAAGTTTGCGCTCATAACGGGACCAGATCAAGTTGACCTCGTGATAAAACTCACCTCACATATTCGCATGAAAGATCAAACCCACCTTGATCCCATGCATCTACAGTCGTTTCTGGCAGTTGCAGAAACTCTGCATTTCACGTCTGCCGCGCAGATGCTGGGTGTCAGTCAGTCCACGATCAGTCAGCATGTCAGCCGGCTGGAAGAGCAACTGAGCACCCGGCTGCTGGCACGCAGCACCAAAGCGGTACGCCTGACAGAAAACGGCACGGCCCTCGTCTCATTAGGGCAGCGCCTTTTGCAGGTTGAAGATAGTCTGTTTGCCTATTTCCGGGACGGGACACCACGTGGAACCATCCGGCTGGGTGTGACGGAAGACCTTCTGTTAACGCGTTTCCCAGAAATTCTGGGCGTTTTTCGCGCGGCACATCCCTCTCTTCAGATCACAATGACCATCGGGCTCAGTGCATCCCTGACGCGCCTTCTGGACAATGATGAAATTGATCTGCTTTGCGGGATGCGTCGCTCTTCCGAGACGCACGGCCAGAAGCTCTGGACCGAAGAACTGCGGTGGTTCGGCCCGGCGCAAACACCTTTCTCAGACGGTCAGTCCATTCCACTGGTGACGTTCCCGGAAGGTAGCGTCACCCGGCGCCTTGCAATCGAAGCCCTGAACCGTGCCGAACTCCCGTGGCACATCGCCTTCACCAGCGGCAATCTGAGCGCAATTCTGGCCGCTGTCCGTGCAGGATACGGCATTACGGCGCAGCCTGGGTTTCTGCGAGAGTCTGATGGGCTTTCCCTTTGCGAGATGCCCTCCCTGCCGCGCATCCCGAATGTCGATTTTATTGCGGCCACACGTCACCAGACGGCTCAGGGGCCAGAAGAGCTGCTGATCCAGACTTTGTGTGACCATATCTCCCGCCTCCAATCTTCCCCTCCTGCCTGACGGGTATTTTCCATGCAGACGCCCAATTCTCTCCGCGGGATGGTGACATCCCCCCATCACCTCGCAAGTCAGGCTGGACTGGACGTCCTGAAAGATGGCGGGACAGCTATTGAAGCCATTGTAGCAACAGCGGCCGCACTGTCTGCGGTCTACCCCCACATGACAGGCCTCGGAGGGGATTCGTTCTGGCTGATTTCCTACCCAAACGGGCAGACCATTTCGATTGATGCCTGCGGACGGCTGGCCAGAAACGCCACGCTGGATCTGTATGCTCAGGCTGGTCACAGCGTCATCCCTTGGCGGGGCGGTCTGGCGGCCAATACTGTCGCCGGAACGGTCTCTGGATGGGAAGCAGCCCTGAAAGAAAGCGCCAAGCAACTGCCCTCCCTCCCGCTAGATCGCCTCCTGCGCGATGCCATCCATTATGCCAGCACAGGACGCGTCGTTTCGGAGAGCGAAGCCGCACTTCTGAAGGAAAAGCAGGCAGAGCTTTGCGGAAACGAGGCTTTTCGGTCTTTTTGCATCCCTGACGATATTCCCTGGCAGGAAGGGGAAATTCAGACCTCCCCTATTCTGGCGGCTACCCTGCGAAGCCTCGCTCACCACGGTCTGCGGAGTTTTTATGAGGGCGATCTGGCAAAAGGCATGGCGGCCGATCTTGAGGCCGCTGGCAGCCCCCTGCGTCTGGAAGACTTCCTGTCTCATCGCGCTGAAGTCAAAGCGCCGCTGGATGTTCAGACTTCGATGGGGACGCTCTATAATATGCCACCCCCGACACAGGGGGCAGCCTCTCTGTTGATACTCGCGCTGGAAGATCGTCTTCCACAATGCGACGCGCCAGAAAGTTATGAGCACCTTCACGGACTGATCGAGGCCACGAAGCAGGCTTTTCGTTACCGAAATCGCGAAATCGATGGCCGCTCAACTGCGGAAGAGGATATTCGCGCCCTTCTGCAAGACCCGTCAGCGCTCGACGAAATGGCCGCCCGCATTTCCATGACAGAAGCATTCCCATGGACGGAAGAAACCCAGTGGGGCGACACGACATGGATGGGTGCCATTGATAGCAACGGTGTAGCGGTCAGCATGATCCAGAGCCTCTATTTCGAGTTTGGCTCCGGTGTAATGCTGCCGCAAAGCGGTCTGTTCTGGCAGAACCGTGGATCTTCATTCCGCCTGAAACCCTCTGGCTGGAACTGCCTGCTTCCCGGCTCAAAGCCTTTCCACACCCTGAACCCCGCCGCTACGCGCCTCAATGATGGACGCGTCATGGTTTACGGAACCATGGGGGGTGAAGGCCAACCCCAGACACAAGCCGCCGTTTTCAGCCGCTATGCCCGACATGGCGTCCCACTACAGGAGGCAATTTGCCGTCCCCGCTGGCTCCTGGGTCGCACATGGGGGCAGGAAAGCACGTCGCTCAAACTGGAGCCTGGATTTGATCCGACCGTAGTTCAGGCCCTTCAGGATGCAGGGCATGTGATTGAGCAGCTTCCTGGCATGTCATCCATCATGGGACATGCCGGAGCCATCGTAAGGCACGCGAATGGTCGCCTCGAAGGGGCCACGGACCCACGCAGCGATGGGTCCGTGGCGGCCTGGTAACTTCAAGAGAAGGAGGCGCTCCTATAAAAGCGCCTCCTTCTCATGTTCAGACCAATCGAGCTTCCACAGTCCCATCCCGCTCCAAGGATTCCCCCAGAGCCAGCAGCAGATCTTCCCTGCCCGGACGCGCAATAAGCTGGGCACCCAACGGTAGTCCTGCCGTTTTCATCGGGACCGTCAAAACCGGGAAGCCTGCCAACGTTAGCGGTTGCGTATAAAGCCCCAGATTGGCACGCGCAGAGACCATTTTACCCCCTACTTCAATCAACGGCTGATCAAAGCGCGGTGCCTCACCCACCACAGCAGGCGCCAGCAGAATATCTGCATCAGCAAAAGCCTCATGCATCCGTGCGCGGAACCAGTTTCTCAGACGATGCGCCTGGAAAATCAGGGAAGCCGGCAAAAGGGCGCCAGCAAGCAGACGGTCACGCACTGACGGATCGTAATCTTTCGCCTGTGTGCGCAGACGATGCAGATGCAATGCTGCTCCTTCCGAGGCACTGATCACGAAAGCAGACGCTCTCGCCCGCGCAACTTCAGGCAGTTCCACCGTATTTTTGGCACCAAGCCGGGCCGCCAGTGCGTCTACTGCCTCCTGCATGGAAGCAGACATGTTCTCTGCAAACCATCCACCCAGGCGCGCCACTTTCAAGCCACCAACATCAACAGGTGCGTTTTCCGTTCGTACCAATGCCTCAAAACACGCTCTCAGGCCGCCCGCACTGTCTGCGAAAGGCCCAACTGTGTCGAGGCTGGCAACAAACGGGTAGCTACCCTCAATTGGAAAACGCCCCTGCGTTCCCCGGAGCCCCCAAACGCCACACAAAGAGGCTGGAACACGGATGGACCCGTTGGTATCGGACCCCAGGCCAAGCGAAAACAAGCGCGCCGCCACCCCCGCCGCCGATCCACCAGACGAACCACCCGCCAGATGATCCGGCGCATGAGGGTTGCGTGTGACGCCATGGTGGGCATTGTCCGTCGCAAACCCGTAAGCGAACTCGTCCATGTTTGTCAGTGCTACAGGGATGGCTCCCGCTTCGATCAGACGTGCCACGAGTGCGGCATCCCGCGTCGCAGGCGGATCATTTGCCAGCACCTTCGAACCCGCTGTCGTAACCTGACCGGCCACATCAAACAGATCCTTGATCCCGAATGGAACACCCGCCAACGCGCCAGGATCACGGCCTTCCGCAACGGCAGAATCAACCGCAGCGGCAGCGGCAAATGCACGATCCGTGAGGGTACGCGTGACGCAATTCAATGCTCCATCCCGCTCCGCGATGTCTGCAAAAACAGCTTTGGTTACGCCTGTTGCAGATAAGTCGCCGCTTCGAACACGCGCAGCAATGTCCAGCGTGCGAAATTCAAGCCCGCTCATGGTTCGTACTCGAACGCAGGTTCGAGCCTGTCTGACAGTTCCATTCCCTCGATCAGGGTCGCATAGGAACGCAGAAGGTCGAGGTTCATCCGAACCCCCTTATGAAATTCAGCGGGTATCACAAGGCCATTCGCCGTTGCGAGAACCTCGATTTCTTTATCTTCCGAAAGATTCATGCTGCTGCCGTCGCCTCTTCAGAGTCAGTCTTCAGGATATGTCGGCCATCAGGGAAACATGCGCAGCCAGAATCTTCCAGCCATGCTGTGTACGAAACCATGTCTGGCTCTGACGGCCGTTTTTGGAACCGCCCCGGCGTTGAAACTCCAGATCAACCACGGCAGCATCCTGACCAATCACCGTAATGACGCGTTTCAGCACATCCCGTGGCGGAGAGCCTCCTGGACGCTGCTTCCGGAATTCCCTGATTTCTTCGATGCCATAGAGATTTTCACCAACACCGTACCGGACTGTCTCTGGCCCCGCATAAAAGAGGTCATCCAGGGTCTGAAGATCATTCTCACCCAACGCTTTTTCATAAAGATCAGCCAGGCCTGAAACCTCAGCCAGAATTTTGGGCTCGTTCAGCATCCTATATCTTTCCTTCTGCATGCCCTGCGAGCACGACGTCATGCCCCTCGTCTCGCAGAGACTGAATCTGTCGGGCATCAAGATCGGTGTCTGTAAAAATACAGGAAACCTGATCCAGGAACCCGACACTGTAAGTGGAGTGGCGCGCAAATTTTGTGCTATCCACAAGAAGAAAGCACGTCTCCGTCCGCTTCATCATAAGCGCGTTGAGCCTGGCTTCTTCCTCATCAGGCGTCGAAATCGTCGCATCTGGCTGCACAGCACTGGCGCCGAGAAATACCTGATCGAACCAGAGTTTCTCCAGTGCCTGCTCTGCCAAAAGTCCGACCAGACTGCGATTGGTATGCCTTACTCTTCCACCAAGAAGAATCGTCTCGACACCTTCAACACCGCTCAGCATTTCCGAAACCATGATGTTGTTGGAAAAGACCGTCAGTGGCATGGGAGAAATGCGCAAACGCCGCGCGAGCTGCAGAACGGTTGTCCCGGCATCAAAGAAAACCTTTGATCCTCGCTTGATACGACGAAAAGCCAGATCCGCAATGGCGCGCTTGTGTTCAAGTGCGTGATTTTCCCGCGCCTCAAACGCAACCTCTCGATCGATGGTAGCAGTCAGGGAAGCACAGCCGCGTGTCCGGATGACGATGCCCTGCTCTTCAAGCAACTGAAGATCCCGCCGGATCGTCGCAAGAGAAGCATCCACCTGTCTGGCCAGCTCGTGGACACCACTCATTCCGTTCAGGTAAAGGTAATGCCGGATCTGAGCCAGCCGGTCAGAAGCCAAAAGACGCTCTCCCCACTGAGCCATGACACGGTGCGCCGAAGCATACCCATATTTTTCAAAAAGCACGCATAAAATGATCGAAATCGGAACGTTTCGCTCAGAAAGATGACTTGACATGACTGGCCTCTGGCTAGTCAGATCGAGACAGGATCCTACTACCCGCAAGAAAGCCTGGCCGTGACTGAACCCTGTATCGCAGCGATTGACGGCGGGGGCAGCAAGACTCTCCTTGTTGTCCTTCGTCAGGATGGAACAGTCGCCGCCAGCCGGCAGACAGGCGGAACGAACCCCTTTGACCAACCCCTCTGGCGCGAGAGACTGACAGGCCTTCTGCAGGCGCTCCCTGTCGAGACCCAGTCTGTCGGACTTGGGCTGGCCGGATACGGCGAAAGTGAAACGCTTTGCGCCCGGCAAAAAAACGCTGTCTCCGAAAATCTCAGAGACATTCCATACTCCCTCACAAATGATGTGGACATGGCTTGTTCAGCCGCATTTGGGGGGCAGCCCGGCATTCTTCTTCTGTCTGGCACAGGCTCCATGGCATGGGCGTCCGATGCTGCGGGCAAGCATTGCCGGGTCGGCGGATGGGGCAGCCTGTTTGGCGATGAAGGCAGCGCCTACCAGATCGGCCGAAACGCCCTGGCACTTCTGACGCACATTCTCGATGGTCGAAACACGCAGGATACCAGCTTTCTGGCGCCCTTCACTGCGGCCATGGGCCTGCCATCCAGCCCGGAACTCTGCACGCCTGCTCTTTTGGAGTGGTATGGCACCCTTGAGCATCCTCGCTCTGCCGTTGCAGCTCTCGCCCGCCATGTGTCTGCCCTTGCTGAAGACGATTGTGTCCCGGCCATGGCTCTTCTGGATCAGGCCGCATCCGATCTGGCCACGCATATCCTTGCGGCGCGTAGAAAAATGCCAGGATTAGACCTTCCCTGGAGCTATGCGGGCGGTACGCTTCAAAGCACGTACCTGCGAAATGCCATCGCAAAACAATGCGGAGCGCCTCGCCCGCCCCTTCTCCCTCCCATTGGCGGAGGCCTCATTTCTGCTGCCCGCCAGGCCGGATGGGCCGCAGATACACACTGGATTCAATCCCTCTCCCGTACCCTCGACACCGTAGGCTCAGGGGCCTGAAAGGTTTTCTTATGAACGCTACTGAACGCGGTATTCGCGAACAGTTTCCCCTCTGGAACCAGGTAGACATGCAGGATGTCCATCCGGACCCGGAGACTTTCACAGTCGTCGTGGGATGTGGAACATCTGTTCATATTGCGGATTCAATCGCGGCAAGCCTGAATGCCAACGGTGTGTTTTCGCGTGCTGTTGCAGGCAATGAGTGGACACGCCGCCCGCAGGATTATGTGCCGTCCTCAATCCGCCCAAACATTCTAGCTCTTTCACGCAGCGGAGAGTCGACTGAGACGGTCGCCGCTACCATCGAAAGCCGAAAGAACGGTCTGCACGTTACGGCTTTCACCTGCGCGGAAGAGACCAGTCTCGAGAAGAACGCAGACGAAACCGTCTTGGCCGAAACCCATGCAGAAGAAGGCATCGTCATGACAGCGTCGGCCAGTCTGATGCTGCTGATGGGCCTGCGTTATGCAGGTATTTCTGTCACGCCGGAAACAACAAAGGCTGCCGAGGAACTCCTTGACGCCGCGGATCCGCAGCTCAAGGGTCTGATCGAAGGCCGTTCCCATTTCGTGTTCCTGGGCGCTGGTGCGCTTTATGGTGTTGCCCGCGAAGGCTCCCTGAAGCTTCAGGAAATGAGCCTGAGCCAGACGGAAGCGCATCATCCGCTGGAATACCGTCACGGTCCGATCAGCCTGATTGATGACAGCTCTCTCGTCGTCTTCCTGTACCACCCGGACACGCTGGAAGAAGAGAGCATTCTTGCCAAGGATCTGATCGGCAAGGGCGCACGCATTCTCGGCATTGGTGGCCCCGGCACCGTCTCTCTTTCCGTTAAGGAAGACGCAGATGTTCGCCCGCTGGTCGTTCTGCCAGTGCTTCAGCTTTTCGGCGAATATGTCGCGCGCTCGAAGGGATTGGATACTCTGGCCCCTCGTCATCTGACCAAAGTTGTGACGATCGCCTGATTCATGAGCCTTTCTCCGTTCCTGAACCTCGTTCGCCAGACGCACGATCCAGACGTTCCGAAAGCCCAACGTCAAGGACTGACCTCTGTCTGTTCCGCACACCCATTGGTGCTGGAGGCGGCGCTTCAACGCGCTGCCCGGACCAAGAGGCATGTTCTGATCGAGGCGACCTGCAATCAGGTCAATCAGGAAGGGGGTTATACTGGCATGACCCCGGCAGATTTCCGGGATCTTGTGCTTGGAATTGCCGCTAAGGTCGGCTGCCCGGCGCATCTTGTTCTGCTGGGTGGCGACCATCTTGGCCCCAATCCATGGAAAGCCCTGCCTCCACAGGAGGCCATGGACAAGGCCCTGACCATGATCGAAGCCTTTGCGAAAGCGGGCTTCGTCAAACTGCATCTCGATGCCAGCATGGGCTGCGCGGGCGAACCGGTTGCGCTTTCCGATGAAACCGTTGCCGAACGCGCCTGCGCCCTTGCACAGCGCGCCGAAAGCGCGGCTCCCGGTCAGGCCGTCTATATCATTGGAACGGAAGTCCCCGTTCCGGGTGGTGCGGCTGAAGCTTTGGACCATTTGGAGCCAACATCCCCGGACGCTGCCACTGCAACACTTCAGGTTCACGAAACGCTGTTCCGCCGGGTTCTGGGCGACGACGTCTGGAGCCGTGTGATCGGGCTTGTCGTTCAGCCGGGCGTGGAATTCGGTGTGGAAGATGTCGTGATTTACGACCGACCACGCGCGCAGTCCCTCTCGGCCACACTGAACCAGATGCCGGGCCAGATCTTCGAGGCCCATTCGACCGATTATCAGCCCCTCCCCGCCCTGCGCGCGCTTGTGGAAGACGGCTTCCTGCTCCTGAAAGTCGGACCGGGCCTGACCTTTGCCCTGCGTGAAGCCCTGTATGGGCTGGACAGCATCCGCTCTGTCCTTTTGCCGCAGCAGGAAAGCCTACGGGCGCTTATGGAACGGATCATGACCCAGCAGCCTGCGCAGTGGCGTGGCCATTACGAAGGCACAGAGAGCAAGCTCGCCATTCTCCGTCACTATGCGTACAGCGACCGCATCCGCTATTACTGGCCTCAACCTGATGCGGAAGCGGCTGTTGAAACGCTTCTGCGCCAACTTGAGGAAACAGGACTGCCAGATCCCCTTCTGAGCCAGTTCCTGCCGGTGCAGTATGAAAAAATCCGCGACGGGCTGCTTCCACGGCATCCGCGCGCAGTTATTCTTTCCGCAATCGACACAGTTCTTGGCCTGTACGATCAGGCCTGTGGAGCCGAAGTGACATGAACCGTTCCCCGGACAGCCTGACTGGCTCATACGGCCTTGGTCCACTTGGTGTTGCCGCCGCCATCTTCTTCATGATGGGTTTTGTGACCTGGCTAAACGGGCCGCTGATCTCGTTTGTCCGGGTTGCGTTCTCACTGGGAGACGTCAGCGCCTTTCTGGTGCCTCTGGTCTTTTACCTGTCGTATTTCCTGTTCTCCATTCCCGCATCGTTTGTCGCCCGCTCATTGGGTTTGCGCCGCGGTCTGTCCGGAGCACTGGTTTTATGTGCGGCAGGCGTGGCCCTCTTCGGGCAATTCGTCTCCATGCGCATTTATGGCGGCGCACTCACCGGGCTTCTGGTGCTGGGTTCAGGGCTTGCACTGATGCAGGTCGTCATCAATCCATTGGTCAGCCTGCTTGGTCCGTCCGAACGGGCCGCCCAGCGTATCGCCATCATGGGTGTCTGCAATAAATTCGCCGGTATTCTGGCACCCATCGTCCTGGCCACAGTCGTCATGGGCGATATCGGAAATGTCGCGGAGAAAGCGCAGCTCGCTGCGACGCCAGAAGCACGAGACGCCATTCTAAACAGCTTCGTCCATGCCATTTATGCGCCCTATATGAGCATGGCTGTCGTTCTTCTGGTTGCTGCAGTGGGCGTGATCTTTTTTCCTCTGCCGGAACTCCAGGCCCCGCCGCTCCCAAGCGTGAGCGGAAGTACAGATAAGATTTTCCGGCCGCATCTCGTCTTCGGCATTGCGGCCATGTTCATCTATGTCGGCATCGAAGTCATGGCAGGCGATGCCATCGGCACGTATGGGCAGGGCTTTGGCCTTCCGCTAAGCGAGACCAAGTTCTTCACCTCCCTGACCCTAGCCGGAATGCTGGCGGGTTATGTTGCCGGGTTCGTCGTTGTTCCACGCATCATCACGCAGGAACGCTTTCTTGAGTTCTCCTGCATTGGCGGCTGCATCCTGACCATTGCGGCCTTCCTGACGCATGGTTACGCCTCCGTACTTTGCGTCGCTCTGCTGGGCGCCACAAACGCCATGATCATGCCGACGATCTTCCCGATTGCCATTCGAGGCGCTGGCCCTTGGACCCCACTGGCTTCGGCCCTGATTGTTATGGCGTATAGCGGTGGCGCAATCATTCCGCAGATCTATGTCCTGCTAAAGCCTTATGTCGGGTTTCAGGCCATGTTCGCCCTCCTCGTCCTGCCATCCTATCTCGCAGTTCTTTTCTACGCTCGCCGCTACGGACAGACGGGCCTTCTCCCACTGGACCAGAAACAATGACGTCTCATCTCGATGGAAATCTCGTACTCCGGGACCGGATCGTCCCCGGTCGCGTGACCTTCGGCACCCATATCCACGATCTTGAGCCGCTGAAAAACGCTGGCAACCGCTACATTCTTCCAGGCTTCATTGATGGACATGTTCACGGTGGCGGTGGGGCCGACACCATGGACGGTGTGGAAGCCATTGAAACACTGTCCCGATTCCACATGTCTCACGGCACTACGACCATTCTCCCCACAACCATTACGGCACCCTGGAATGACGTAATGAATGCCTTGAGAGCTGTCGCGGAAGTCTGTGAACGCGGGGTAAAAAACGGTCCGCGCATTCATGGAGCCCATTTGGAAGGGCCGTTTGTGAGTCCCCACAAGCTGGGTGCGCAGCCTCCCTTTGCCATTCCGCCCTCCCCTGACCGGGTTCAGGAGGCTGTTGAAACCGGGTGTGTCCGCGTCGTCACGCTTGCTCCCGAACTGGACCATGCAGAAAGTGCCATGCGCAGTTTTGCAGCGGCTGGCGTAAGGGTCAGTCTTGGCCATACCACCACAGATTATGAAGGTGCTGAACGCGCCATCTGCCTTGTCTGTGGAGCTGGCGGAACCGTTGGTGCGACCCATCTTTTCAATGCCATGTCTACGATTGAGGGGCGCAAGCCCGGCCCTGTAACGGCACTCATGTGCAGCGACACCGCGTATGCGGAGATGATCTTCGATACCTACCACGTGCATCCCGCCAGCTTTCGTCTGGCCTCACGCGTTATGGGAGACCGCCTCCTGTTCGTGACAGATGCCATGCGGGGAACGGGTGAACCGGAAGGCCCCAGCAGTCTGGGCGGGCAGGACGTCCTGATCCAGGACGGCGTTGTCCGCCTTCCCGGCGGCTCTCTGGCAGGAAGTGTCCTGACCCTTGACCAAGCTGTGCGCAACGCGGTGCAGGCCGGGAAATCACTTCCGGAGGCTGCACGGCTCGTCAGCACCAATGCAGCTGCTTATCTTGGCCTTCATGATCGGGGCACAATTACTCCCGATCTCCTGGCCGATTTCACCGTTCTGGATGACACGCTGCAAATCGCGGAAGTCTGGGTTGGTGGGCAAAGAACTTTTTGAGGCTGCCTAATTGAGCAGACGTCTCTTCAGATATCCGCTGGTGGTGCCAGCCGATAAACGCCTGCCTGCCAAGGCATCAGCTCAGGTAGCACGTCCGCTGCCTGAGCTGATGCGCTGTCGATCAGAACCTCAGATATTTTCAGACCATGCGGCAGAATATAGTGTTCCTTTTCCCCACACATATTGATCAGAACAAGAAACTGCTCGTCCTCTAGCGTACGCGTAAACGCAATGACCGAAGGATGGTCTGGATCAACATCTTCAAATGTACCGTAAATCAGCGCCTGATGCGTAGCGCGCAGCTCAATCAAGCGGCGGTAATAGTTCAGAATAGACCCGGGGTCAGCTTCCTGCTGAGCCACATTGATGTCCGTATGATTTGGATTGATCCGAAACCACGGCACACCAGTCGTAAACCCGGCACGCGACGTCCCATCCCATTGCATGGGTGTTCGTGCATTATCCCGACTGATCTTTGACAGGCTGGACAACACCTCTTTTGCGGACATTTTTCCAATACCGACAGTATTGTCCCAAATGCCTCTGGCGTTGATGTCCTCGAAATCCTCGATCCCATCGAACCGGATATTCGTCATGCCAATTTCCTGCCCCTGATAGATATAGGGCGTCCCACGTCGCATCAGGAGCATTGTTGCCAGAGCCTTGGCTGATGGGCCGTGCCCTTTGGGCGACGGATCCCCAAACCATGAGACAGATCGTGGGTTATCATGGTTTTCCAGAAAAGATGTCAGCCAGCCTTCTGGGCCAGACGACGTATCTTCCCCTCTTAAAACTGCTTTGAGATCCTTGATCGTCCAATCCTGAACCTGCCAGTCATGACGACCAAGGCGGACAATTTCGAAATGGAAAACCATCGTCATTTCCATTCGGCTTTCCTCTACAAAAGCCGGGGTCTCATCGAAGGGCACACCAAAAGCTTCCCCAACTGTCAAAAGGTCCCGGTCTGCGAAAACCTCCCGATGCATGTCCTGTAGATAATCATGCACTTTGGGACCGGTGACATACACATGCTCAAGGCTCTCCATCTCAGCCAGCGTCAGGTCTCTGAGATCAGGTAGCTTGGACAGAAAGCAGATCGCATCCAGCCGGAAGCCTGCGACGCCCCGGTCCAGCCAGAAACGCATCATCTCGTACATTTCTTTCCGGACTGCCGGATTTTCCCAGTTCAGATCAGGCTGTTCACAAGCAAAATAGTGCAGATAATACTGCCCTGTTGTCTCATCTTTCTGCCATGCGCTTCCACCAAAGATGGACAGATAATTATTGGGCGGTCCGCCATCCCGGCCATCCCTCCAGATATAGAAATCGCGATAGGGGTTTTCCCTGCTGGCACGGCTTTGGCGAAACCAGACATGTTGATCACTCGTGTGGTTAGCCACGATATCCACAATGAGTTTCATCCCACGGGTATTTAAGCCTTCCACCAGCCGGTCAAAGTCTTCCATGGTGCCCTGAAGGGGATCGACTTTGCGGTAATCCCGGATGTCATACCCGTTATCAACATTCGGGCTGTCATAATGCGGGGCCAGCCAGATCACCTGTACTCCGAGCGATTGCAGATAATCCAACCGGCTGATGAGGCCTGGAAGATCACCAATTCCGTCTCCGTCGCTGTCACAGAATGAACGTGTGTAAACCTGATAGACCACGGCTTCCTTCCACCAGCGCCTCCTGTTAGGCGTATTGGCTTCACTGGCGCGAAGGGCAGTCAGGAAGGGTGCACTCGAATTGCTGGAGGATGGCTGTGACATCGGGTCTATCTCCTCACGGATACAGGCCTGCAACGAGCCACACGCAAAAAGCGTTTCAATCTTTAGCGCACAAGTTAGCGAGACTGCTTTATAGGTCAGCGGCTTGACAGATGCGCCCTGAGCCAGTCTGTCTCTGTGTCATGCCGGTGAGCCTCAAGAGGGATTACCGCCGCTTTTTATATCGTATTCCAGGAGCTGTTGACCTTGATGTCATCGATCCAGACATCCACCTTGCTGAATGACCTTCCTGCTTCCGAGCGGAATTATATGCAGGACTATCTTAACCAGTCGGTAGAAACGATGGTGGCGTTCTCAAAGGACGACGCCTGCTCCGAGATGATGGCAGGAATTGCTCTGACCATCATGTCAGCCCTGCAGGATGACCGAAAGCTTCTGGTTGCAGGCAATGGTGGAAGCGCCGCCGATGCCCAGCACATTGCCGGTGAGTTCACGGCACGCCTGATGTATGACCGCCGACCACTAGCCGCTATTGCGCTGACAACGGATACATCCAGCTTAACGGCCATTGGCAACGACTATGGCTTCGATCACGTCTTTTCCCGGCAGGTTCTCGCTCTGGGGCGCAAGGGGGATGTTTTTCTCGGCATTACAACGTCCGGACGTTCGCCGAATATCATAGAGGCGCTCAAGGCTGCGCACGCACAGGGTGTTATAACCGTCGTCTTTACTGGCCAGACATCCGTGGACATTCCCGAAGCCGACTTCGTGCTCCGCGTTCCTTCCGCATGGACGCCCCTGATCCAGCAGATGCATATCACCGCCGCACATATTGTTTGCGCCTTGGTTGAACGGGCACTGTGCCCACAGTCCGACGATCAGGAACAGCACTGAGCACAAGCCAGCAGCCAGATTTCAGTCTCTGCCTGCTGGCTCAAAATTTTGAACGGTCAGGAACGTACACGCCAACGCCAGTCGTTCAGAACTTCCTCAAGAGTATTTTTCCAGGAGATCTGAGCTGTCCATCCCAGAATACGTTGGGCTTCAGAAGGATCCCCCACCATATTCTGCAATCCTGACGGCGGCGGATGAGTAGAATCCAGACGGACTTCTGCGTGCACTCCCGCCATTTCCAGCAGATCATTCAGCATGGACTGTACGGTTCGGGTCTCACCACTACAGATGTTCAAAATCGTGCCATCCGCAGGAGCATCCTCTAACGTCAGGGCATCGATATAGGCGTCACACGCATCCCGGACGTTTGTAATGTCATATCCGACATCCGGATGGTTGATCGTAATGCTAGTCTGCTGACGCGCCTCAACCCGAGCGACCTGAGAGGCCAGAAAGGGTAAAATGGCATTCACATCCTGGCCGCTTCCAGCTTGCGTAAACGGCCGCATCCTTACAGCATGCAGGCCTTCTTTCGCAATCATTCCTACAGCCATGTCCGCGGCCGCCTTACTGGCAGCATAGGAATTCAACGGCGCTACGGTCGCTGCTTCGTTCAAAGGAATACCCTCTACGAAAGAAGCGCCGTAAATTTCAGCTGAGGAGACATGCACAAATCTGATGTGACGGGCGTGTTTTTGAAACGTCTCCGCCAGATTCATTGTACCATCAAGATTGACCTGCCAGGCGCGCCGAGTGTCTTGACTGGCTTCCAGAACCGATGACACAGCCGCAAGATGAATGCAGGCGTCAGGGCGTGTATCCTGCACAACACGCTCTACGGCCTCACGATCCAGAAGATCCAGTTGCCCTTCAATCAGAACATGATCGGGCATCCGGTCTTTAAGGCGTGTTTTGAGATGGGTGCCGACAAACCCAAGACCACCCGTCAGAAGAATTCGCATCGCCTGCACTCACACTGGCCGCCCTGAGGGACCACGGGAATTAGACAACGTGAGAAGCGAATTTTCCGAAACAGGCGGCATTGATCATTCTCCCATGCTGACGGGTCTGAGGACCGAACAAAGGCACGGCCGTTCCGCCATCCCTTCGTTCTCGACCACATTCAGTCACGGGGCAAGAGAGCAACTCTTGTGCAGGGGTACAGGATCAGTTCCCGAGGGAACGATCAACAGAGCGGCCAGCGCGTTCGATCGGGCCCTTCGGCGGATCAACGGTGTCTCGCACCTTCTCACCGAACGTCCGGTGGTGTTCGCAGGCCGTCAACGTCACGCAGGACACGGAAAGGGCCAGAAGAAGCAGTATCGATTTACGCACGTGGAGTAATCCTCCGAAAAGGCGGTGAAGCCATCAGAAACGATCAGCGCCGTTTCCGGTTCCCTGCACGTAACGAATTCAGAAGATTTCGATATGACTCTTGAAGCCCATCATAACGGCATCCCGTAAGTTCACCTGCCCGTTCGGGTTATGGTAATATTGGAGATCAGGCTCAAACGTCATCGCACGGCCGATTGCGAACGTGTAGTTCAGCTCTGCAACTTCCTGATGCGTCTGCAAGCCCGTCGCCCGATAAGGCAGAGACTTGCCGGCAGCCAGAAGAATCCGTTCAGTTCTCTGCACACCTGACGCGATATGAACATACGAGACCGCCAGTCCGATCGAGTCTGACGGTCGGGCAGCCCAGAAGCCTTTCCAGGTTGCTCCCAGATAGATCTGCCGATCCCTGAGTGCCGTTCGAGGCTCGTTCAGTACAACGCCCCCCATAAGCGTGACGCCGCCCTGTGGGTTAATTCTGGAGCCTTTGATCCGCTGGTCCACCATTAGCCAGGTGGACCATGAACCGCTATGTCGGGCAGCAGAGTATCCGCTATCCGCATACGGGTTTCCCAACGTATCCAGAAAGTTCTCAGACCGCCCCATCGTCTCCACGGCTATGCCAAGTTTGTAATGGCCCGGATACGCCAGCTCTCCGGAAGGGCGACGGAAGATGGGCTGCCATCCGATTTCTACGGGAAAGATTTCACCAACAATATTCGAGCCATTCAGCTTGAACCCTGTTCTGTGCTGCGCGACCGAATAAATGCCCTCTTCCGCAAAATAGACGCCCGTTTCAACATAAACATCCCGCCGCCAAGGCCGCCCCCTCACCCGCAACGCCCAGACAGACGCCGGATAAGAGCTGTAATAGGCGCTGTCAGAAGCACCTTTGGGCCGACCACAGAAACTATTGTTCACGAAGGAGCAAAACACAGTACCGGCGGCGAAATCCGAAAGCTGGGACATACGCCCCGCTGCGATTGCCAGTCGGTTCTGGAACAAATGCTGCTCCCCATATGCCATCACAAGATGCACGACGACGTTTCCGCCACCACCGTAGGTTTCCTGACTGTGAGCCAGCCAGTCTCCAAACATGCGGTTAGCTGTTGTGCCGTAGCGCCCGATGAAAATCACATGAGTCGCAAAGCCCTGAAGCTTCGCCAGACGGTTCCAATCCGTGACAATATTCAGAGCATACTGGCCGGCATTAGACGCGCCCTGCTTGTAACCATACCCTTTGGTCGGAGCCGTCACGGCGCCCATCATCTCGTTCATATTGTCGAACTGGGCAATCGTTCCATGGCGTCTCAACCAACCATGAGCATCATTGACAAAAGGAAAAAGCGAAGGCGGAGCAGACAGGTTTCCAGCAAGGTCTTCATAAGCTGACGCTTTGGGCAAAAGTTCTGCAGCCCCTGCTGACAACGGTGCAGCCTCTGTTTCCCCACTGGCCTGATCTGACGCAGTACGTCCTTCGGGCGAAGACGTTTCAGACGCCGGTTCGGCGGCCATGGCGCCACCGGCCGAGGACAGCACACATACGGAAACAGCAACACGGATCATACGCCGCACAACGGCCATGCAGCTTTCTTCCGTATCGCTTTTTACGTGATCGCTTATCGAACTATCACCGCTCAAAAATGAATTTTCCTTGATGTCGCTTCAACCCACCCTGTTTATGCACACGACGACATCAGCTTCCATCCTGCAAATGCTGCCCCTTGCACGGCATGAACCCTAGACGTGGGATAATATGGATATTGTAACTTTCACAAACCGGAGAAAAGTGCGCTAAAGGGGCCGTCCAGGGGCAGAGTTAACCCGTTTTTTACGAAATATATGTTTGGGTCTTTTTGTTCATAACAAACGGAATTGCCCCACACATGCTGCTTCCATCTCGTCATGCTGTGCGTTGCCTGGGGCTATTGGGGCTGATTCCCGCCCTCTCCGCCTGTAACTCGCTGGCCCAACTCTCCGAGGTAGGTCGCCCACCCCGCATGACGTCAATCACCGACCCCACATTGGCAGCCAGCTACCGTCCGGTCACAATGCCAATGCCGCCCCTGCGTCCCCCGCCGCAAGAAGCTTCCAGCCTGTGGCGAAGTGGCAACCGTGCTTTCTTCAAGGACCAGCGCGCCTCTCAGGTCGGAGATCTGGTCACGATCATTGTGGACATCACCGATAACGCTGCTTTCAATAACGGCACGACGGCCAATCGGGCAGCAGACGAAAAATTCGGAATCCCAAATCTGTTTGGCATCAAAGGACGGGTGATCAGCGCGGTCACAGGCGCTGACAGTCTGAACACAGCCAGCAGTAGCGATAGCAGCGCGACAGGAAAGATCATCCGGAATGAAACCGTAACCCTTCGTCTGGCAGGAACCATCACTCAGGTTCTTCCAAACGGCAATTTTGTCGTGATGGGAAAACAGGAAGTCCGGGTTAACAGCGAGCTACGCGAACTCGGGGTCAGTGGCATTGTCAGACCACAGGACATTACGGCCGACAATACTGTTACTCACGACAGAATGGCAGAAGCCCGCATTTCGTACGGTGGCAGAGGGACCATTACCCAGATCCAGACGCCGCGCTACGGGCAGCAGGTCATGGACTCGGTCCTGCCTTTTTAAACAAAAAAACGCCGGGAATGACTCCGGCGTTTTCCTTGAACTCTTAGCTCTTATGCAGCTCAGTGAGCGGCAGGACGAGACAACAAGAGGGCCCAAAGCTCAGCAACATCCTTTGCAGGACCATTACCGGCAATGGATTCAAAGGTTTTGATGGCATCAGCCTTATGGCCTGCATCCATCTGAGCCATGCCAAATTCGACCTGAGCCAGATCCGGATAGTGCGGATTTTTGCCCAGGCCCGTTTTCATCAGGGCAAGACCCTGATCAGCCTGACCGTTCAGAACGAGATTATAACCCGTTGTCAGAGCAGGACCGGCAGAAGGGTCTGTGGCAGCAGAAGCAGTAGCCTGTGCAAGCTGTGCACGATCGGCAGCAGCACGCTGTGCAACAAATGCGTGGAACTTTGCATCGCCAGCAGCTGTCGGACCGTTACCCAGAGACTTGTTGGCGTAGCCCTGATTGAGCAGGTTCAGCGCAAGCTGGGGAAGACCCAACTGCACAGCGCGCTCGCCCATATCCTGATAGTCAGACGGATCCTTCAGGACACCCGTCGCCAGACGCAGACGCTCAACATAGAAAACCAGCGGCGGTGCCAGATTAGGATTTGCGACCAGATCATGGATCAGCATCGCCCAATAATCAGGCTTGGAATAATACTTGGCCAGCAGGACGTAAGCGTGCGTCTTGGCGTCCGCATCCTTCAGGTTCGTATAAGCCGTGGCAAGCATCTGAAGCTGATTTTCGGCAGGAATCTTACCTGCCTTGATCGTCTCGTCCACCTGCTCCTGAGCAGCCTTGGCCGTTCCCTTCCAGTCACCCTGAAGATAGTAGCACTGGATCAGCATGGTCTGCATGCGCGGATCGGGCCCGTGCTCATGCAGATAGCGCTCGGTCGGCGGAATGGCAGCCGCATAGTTTTTGGCGCCATAAGCCATGGTGGCCTGAGCCATCAACATTTGACCCTTGGCAGCCTTCGGCGTGCGAGAGCTGTTGATGAGCACATCATACGCCTTCGTTGCCGCCGCCACGTTACCGGACTGAGCGGCAACCGCTGCACGCATCTGGGCAATAGTATAGGATTCGTAATCCGTCTTGCCCTTGACCGCATCTGCGGCATCAACCGCAGCCATGGCTTTTTCATAGCTCTTCGCGGCAAGAGCACTCTGCGCCTGCTGAAGATCCTTGCCGACAGCTTGGCCCAGCACATCATCAGCATGGGCAGCGGGCCCAGCAACAAGAGCTGCACCAATAGCGCCAGCCAGCAGAAGGGAGCGGGCGCTCAGACGGCGGTTAAGGGACAAAGACACGAATTACTGTCCTTCCATGAACTGATCCAGACCGACGATACCCAGCTTAGTCACGCCGAGACGCTGAGCGTCAGCCATGACGTGGGCAACCGTTTTATAATCGGCAAGACGGTCAGGATGAATGTGGACTTCAGGCTGATCACCTTCAGCAGCAGCGGCCTGGAAATGGGCCTGGAGTGCTGCTTCCGAGTTGACCGGCTCGCTGTTCCACGAAATGCTGTTGTCGTAGTTGATGCTAACAGTCACCAGCTTGGGCTGTTCGGTAGACGGCGGAGGATTGCCCTGAGGCAGATCGATCGCCACCGAATGTGTCTGCAGCGGGATGGTGATGATCAGCATGATCAGCAGCACCAGCATCACGTCGATCAACGGCGTGGTGTTGATATCGACGATACCTTCGTCTTCGTGCGTGCTGTCCGATCCGACGCTCATGCCCATGACGGCGGTTCTCCAAAAGGGTGACTTGAAAGAGGTTGCCGGACCGTTTTTCTATAACGGCCCGGCAGACCTTCAGTTCGTGTGGGGCTGCTCGGTGATGAAGTCCACGTGAGCGATACCAGCTTCCTGAGCTGTAGCGACCACCTGGCCAACTGCCAGATACTTGGCAGCACCGTCACCACGGATCTGGACCTGTGGCTGAGGCTTCTGCTTGGCCACCTCTACGAGGCGGTTCAGCAGATCCTGATGCGTAGGGACCAGAGTGGTGTTCCAGAAAACCTGGCCATTCGCAGTCACTGCCAGAACAACATTGTTTGGCTTAGTCTGAGTCGGCTGATTTGCATCAACCGGCAGCTTCAGCTTCACAGTATGCGTGGCGACTGGGATGGTGATCAAAAAGATGATCAGCAGCACCAGCATGACGTCGACGAGGGGGGTGGTGTTGATTGCCGACACCACCTCGTCGTCACCGCCGCCTCCTCCGACGTTCATTCCCATAGTATCAGACCCGCTGGCTGGTGGTGATGGTGGTCGGAGCTGACATGCCGCCGTCTTCCGGAGACACGCCGTGACGGAAGCCACCGATCAGGACAGACTGGACGTCTGCAGCGAAGTTGCGAACGCGATCCATAGCACCCTTGTTACGGCGAACGAGCAGGTTGTAGCCCAGAACGGCCGGAACAGCGGTTGCAAGACCAATTGCCGTCATGATGAGGGATTCACCCACCGGACCAGCAACCTTGTCGATGGATGCCTGACCTGCAATGCCGATGGCGGTCAGAGCGTGGTAAATACCCCAAACCGTGCCGAACAGGCCGACGAACGGAGAGGTGGAACCCACCGTACCGAGGAACGCGAGGCCGCCCTGAAGACGCGTGTTGATGGTGTCAACGGAGCGCCCGATGGACATTTCCGTCCAGGAGTGCAGGTCGATCGCATCACGCATGGAACCTTCGTGGTGCTCTGCAGCAACGATACCGGTTTCAGCGATGTAACGGAACGGAGAAGAAGCCTTCAGGGACGCAGCGCCAGCCTGAACGGACGGCTTCGTCCAGAATTCACGGGAAGCTTCCTTGGAGGCAGCGAACACACGGCCCTGCTCCAGGAACTTCATGACCATGATGATCCAGGTACCAGCGGACATGATAACCATGATGATCAGAACGCCACGAGCGATCACGTCACCATTGGCCCACAGAGCGCCAAGACCGTACGGGTTGCCCTGCGGAGCCGGAGCTTCAGGAGCGGCCGTTGCGCTTTCACCCGGGGTGGCAGCAGCAGCAGGCGTCTGGTCAGCAGGAGCAGCTGCATCACCGGCGGCAGGTGCCGGAGCGCCAGCATCATTCGGTGCAGAAGCAGCAGGTGCAGCAGACGGGTCCGAGGACGGAGCCGGCGGCACTGCCGACGGGTCGGCCGGAGCGGCAGCCGGAGCACTCTGATCAGCCGGTGCAGGCTGAGCGAAAGCGACGGCCGGTGCGATTGCACCCGAAGCCAGGGCCAGCGTCAGAGCCATGGCGCTGGCCCGGACGGCGCGCGCCTTCGTCGGAACGTCAAGAGCAGGAAGGCGGAACAGTCTGGTCATGAACTCCATATCCTCGTTAGAGATGCCCGTTTTAGGAGCTGTCTGGGGTGCCGGCCATATGGGGACCGGCCCTTTTCCTGAACCTCTCCGAACCACCTGATCCGAAGAGGCAATCTTATTGGACTACTGGCTGACGGACACTTAGTCGCCCATCGTGAAGTCAACGTGCAGAATGTGGTGATGCTCGGTAACCGGAGCGCCGTTAACGACGGCGGGCTGGTACCGGGCTCGACGAAGGAAGTCGAGCGCACTTTCCACAAACTCGTGACCACCGGTGGAGCTGACAATCGCGCAGTTTGCCGTGTGACCGTTCGGAAGAATGTCGCAGGAAGCCGTAACTTTACCTTCACGGTTTTCTTCCTGGGCTTCCTCCGGATACTCCGGCTTGGCGCCGTTGATCGGAGACGCGCCAGCCGTGTGATCAGGCACTGCCGGAGCTGGCGGACCCTGCGGAGGAGCCGGAACAGGCTCAGGTGCAGGCGTCGGGCTCGGCGGAACCGGATGCGGCGGCTTGGCGTGTGTGACCCGCTGGATCGCCTTGGGTGGCGGCGGAACACTGATCTTCGGCGGCGGAATATACGGCGGCGGCGGCTGTTCCATCTGCGGCGGCGGCGGAGGTGGTGGTGGCGGAGGCGGCTTAGGCTGCTCCTTGATCACTTCCGTCTTGATGGGCGGCTTTTCGTGGACGAGTTTGCCCACAGCACCGCTCATGAGCGCATAGATTACCGCGCCCATAGCCAGCACGGCCACGACGATCGCGACAATATAGTCCGTCGGCTTGCGCTGCTGTGCGGCGTAGCTCTTCATGTCGAAACCTTCTTACCCCTCACTGACACCGACAATGGATCCACACCTGTACGGTGCGAGATCTCGACCTTGTGTTTGCATCGAGTTCCCTCACCTCACGGACGTGTGATTCGTCTCATGTCGTGAGAACATACCCGATATGCTGATTGGGCAGCCTTCGGGCCATGGTGTCAAGCTGATTATTGCCTGTCCCGAAACGAAAAATTCTCATCTTTCGATCGTCTGGCGCCAATATTCGCAGGAGAGCGGGCGAAAAAGTACACTTTTCCGCTTTTTTTCTGCCTTCAGAAAATCAAATTTCCAAAAACTGTAACAGAATTATAACAAGAAGGCCGGGACAGCGTATTAATTACGCCGCCCCGGCCTTCCAGTTTCGTTTTAATGCGCCAGAGTACTCTTACTGAGCAGAGGCGCTGGCTTCCGATCGTGTTGCCCCGACGCGTTGCGCAAGGGAAGCCGACATGAAGTCGTCCAGGGCACCGTCCAGAACAGCGTCCGGATTTCCCTTTTCCACGCCTGTCCGCAGATCCTTGACCAACTGATAGGGTGCCAGGACGTAAGAGCGGATCTGGTGGCCCCATCCGATATCCGTCTTGGCAGCTTCCGTCTGGGCTGCAGCAGCTTCGCGCTTTTGCAGTTCTGCTTCGTACATCCGGGCCTTCAGCATTTCCATCGCCTTGGCGCGGTTGCGGTGCTGTGAGCGGTCCGTCTGACAGGCGACAACGATGCCTGTCGGGATATGGGTAATACGAATGGCCGAATCGGTTTTGTTAACGTGCTGACCGCCTGCGCCTGAAGCACGGAAGGTATCCACACGCAGATCCGAATCGTTGATCTCCACTTCAATGGAATCATCGACCACCGGATACACCCAGACAGACGCGAAGGACGTTTGACGACGGGCAGCGGCATCGAAGGGCGAGATGCGGACGAGACGATGCACGCCAGCTTCCGTTTTCATCCAGCCATAAGCGTTGAGGCCACTGATCTGGATGGTGGCAGACTTGATGCCCGCCTGCTCACCTTCACTGCTTTCAATGAAGGTCACCTTGTAGCCGTGCTGTTCTGCCCAACGGGTGTACATGCGCAGGATCATCTCGGCCCAATCCTGGGCTTCCGTTCCACCTGCACCGGCATTCACTTCGACGTAGCAGTCATTGCTATCAGCTTCGCCGGACAACAGGCTTTCGATTTCGCGCTTGTGCACGTCGGCAGCCAGCCCACGCAACGTCGCGATGGCTTCCTGCACCAGATCCGTGTCGTTCTCCATTTCTGCGAGCTCGACAAGTTCCAGCGTGCCTTCAACATCCTGTTCGATCTGTTCAACGCCCTCGATCTGATTGGCAAGCATGGTTCGCTCGCGCATCAGCTTCTGGGCAGCGTCAGAATCATTCCAAAGGTCTGGGTCTTCCGCGCGGTGGTTCAGTTCCGCGAGGCGTGTTGTGGCGACATCCCAGTTAAAGATGCCTCCTCAGCAGTGCCACCGACTGCTTGATCTGTTCGGAGAGGGCTTCGGTCTCAGCCGACATTATAAATACTCCACTATATAAGGTGGTTTGGCTGCCCTCAGTACAGGCCGCCTACACCAATGTCACCATCCGATGCAGCAGGTTTCTGGGCCTGAGGCTTGGCATTCGGGGAAGACCCAACACTCGGCACGCTGGTGTCTGTCATATCGCTCTCAGAATCCGAAATAACGGCATCCGCCCCGGTATCTGCCGCTGTCAGGGCTTCCGTACCAGCACCGAAGCCATGCAGAGCCACCGACGCACCCGGAACCTGATCAGCCTTGAAGCCGTCAGTCGCAGTGATACGGCCGGTGTTGTAGGACGCCAACGTGATATCGGCCGGAACACGGAAATCCAGCTTCGGCCGGTTGGCGAGCGCCACCTTCATGATCTTATTCCAGATCGGGCCGGCAATGCGGGCACCATCAGCGTTCCGTCCGAGCGTTTGTGGCGTATCGAAACCAACCCAGACGATCGTGACGATATCCGGTGAAAAGCCAGCAAACCAGGCATCATGGAAATCCTGACTGGTACCGGTCTTCCCCGCGATGGGACGGTCGATCCCAGCCCCCGCCATGCGACCTGTGCCGTTCGCAATGACGTCTTTCAGCATGGCCACGATCTGATAGGAGCTGGCTTCGCTGGCGAGCACGGGACGGCTGTCTGTAATGGAGGGAACCGAAATGCTCCCGGCAACGGGAGCTGCTGGCGGCGCAGGTGTTGCACCAACTTCAGGCGTGACCGGAGCAATCGTGGGGGATGAAGGATCGGCCGCCGGTGGAGCTGGAGGAGCCTGCAACGTTGTTCCCAACGCCAGACCTGGCGCACGCCAGATGATATTGCCCAGACGATCCTGAACGTCATCCACCAGTGTCGGCGACACTACATGACCGCCGTTTGCAATGGTTGCGTAGGCTGCTGTTTCCTTGAGGACCGTTGTCTCGACAGCACCAAGAGCAGCAGGCAACACATGCGGCATTTCATCCACAAGCCCCGCCTTGATGGCAGTATCTGCAACAGCCTTCATGCCCAGATGGGCGGCCACCCGGATCGTCACGAGGTTCCGGCTTTCACGCAGGGCATCGTGCAGAGTGGTCGGGCCCCAATTGTCGTGTTCGTAGTTCTTGGGATGCCAGTCGCCGTAAGAGACAGGGGAGTCGTCAAACTTTTCGGACGGAGAAATACCCTGTTCCATGGCCGCCAGATACACAAACGGCTTGAAGGAAGAGCCCGGCTGACGCAGAGCCTGCGTTGCGCGGTTGAACTGACTTTCGTGGAACGACCATCCACCAACCATCGCCAGAACACGGCCTGTATGGACGTCCATCGTCACGACAGCGCCTTCAACCTGCGGAATCTGACGCAGGGCAACGGAGCCACTTTCCTGCGGTTCAATCATGATGACATCCCCAGCACGAAGCGAGTGCATCCGACGTGCCCATGCGATGTCTGTTGCCAGAAGAGGACCAGTCTTCGCTTGGCCTTCCTCATTCCAGCCGACATGAGTTCCGCCGGGAAGAATGACGCCCAGACGCCACTCCCTTAGCATTCCGGCTGGACCGGAGACCTTATCGAGACTTTCTTCCCAGCCTTCTGCGTCAATGCCATCAAGATGAATGACCGGGCCACGCCAACCGCCACGGCTCCGATCGTAATCGATCAGACCTTCATGCAGCAGCTTCGTCGCTGATACCTGAAGGGGCTGATCCAGACTGGTATGAACTTCAAGGCCGCCTTGAAGAGCGCGATCCTGACCATACAAGCTGATGAGCTGACGCCGGACCTCGGCCCCAAACCATTCTGAATCCGGCAAAGGTCCAAACCGCTGCTTCTTCTGCGGGACCAGTGGCTCCTTCTTGTCTTCCTGAGCCTGCTCGCGGGAAATGACGCCGTTATCGGCCATCAGATCCAGAACAAGATTTCGGCGCATCAAGGCTGCGTCAGGATGAAGGAACGGATTGTAGTGTGTCGGTGACTTCGGAAGGGCCGCCAGTGACGCGGCTTCTGCATCATTCAGCTGGTCTAGAGGCTTGTTGAAATAGGTCTGGGCCGCGGCGGCGACACCGAAAGAGCCGTTCCCCAGATCCGCCCAGTTCAGATAGATCTCAAGAATCTTATCCTTGGACAGCACCTGCTCCATTTTGACGGCAAGCAGGGCTTCCTTGATTTTACGATCAAGTGTGCGGGCATTGCTGTTAAGCAGCATCCCACGCGCAACCTGCTGCGTAATGGTAGACGCACCGACAGCACGGCGTCCATGGCGGGCAAAAACGTCCGTTACGCCTGCACGGGCAATGGCCATCACATCCACACCACCATGGGTGTAGAAATTGTGATCTTCCGTTGCGAGGAAGGCGCGCTTTACCCGATCCGGAATCGCTTCCAGCGGAACGAAAATACGTCGCTCATTGGCAAGCTGAGCCATCAGGCGATCATCAGACGCATAGATGCGACTGACGGTCGGGGGCTGATAGGCTCTCAGGCTGTCCACACTTGGCAGATCAGCCACAAGTTTGGCGTAGGTGGTCCAACCCAAGATACCCGCACCCGCAACACCGACCAGCCCGACACCGGCGACGATGGCAAGAGACTGACGGAAACGGCGGAAACGGGGCCCGCGGGGCACACTGGCCCTGGGGTCCTGCGGATTACGGGAGCGAATGGAACGGCGCGTCATACAAACTGCATAGCACTGAAACGAGCCGTTCGTCGCCCCCACTGAAAAGGGTCATTTTGTGACAGTTTACGGCGGCTCGTGATCGTTATGATCCGGCGGCGGATTTCTTCCACACCTCTTCACCCTGCCGATTTAGAGTAGCAAACTCTTCATCATTGAGATTCAGGGATGCTGCCCGAACATTAGAGGCCAGATGGGCTCTGCTTCCCGTCCCCGGAATGGGCAACATGACCGGTGACCTTTTCAGGAGCCACGCCAGAGCAATCTGCCCTGCATCTGCATGATGCCGATGCGCGATCTTGTCCATGTCCGTACCGGGCTTGGCCAGCTCTCCGGCAGCCAACGGCGCCCAGGGAATGAAGCCGATGTTTTCCTTGGTACAGAAATCCAGAACATCTTCGGACTTACGGTCCACAAGATTGAAGCGGTTCTGAACCGTTGAGACCGGGAAGTATTTCTGCGCGAGCTTGATGTCTTTCACGCTCACTTCCGACAGACCTACGTGTCGGATCAGGCCTTCTTCGCGGAATTTGGCAATTGCCTCGAACTGCTTCTCTGCCGGGCAGTCTGGCCCAATCCGATGCAACTGCCAGAGATCAATATGCTCTACGCCCAGCCGTCGCATGGACATCAACACGCACTGCCTCAGATAGTCCGGATTTCCGACTGGCTTCCAGATGTCTGGACCATGCCGTGTCAGGCCGCCCTTCGTCGCAATGACCATCTTTTTGTAAGGATAAAGCACTTCACGGATCAGATTTTCCGAGACGAACGGACCGTAGGAATCCGCTGTATCAATAAAATCCACCCCGAACTTCGGGAGGCTTTCAAGGGTTTGGACCACTTCTTCGTGGTCTGGAGGTTCATCCCAGATGCCCTTGCCGGTAATGCGCATCGCTCCAAACCCGAGGCGGTGGACCTTGAGATCACCACCAATGAGGAACGTACCGGATTTCTTTGCGTCAATCGTAGCCATGGACTCTTTCCTTTCCGATGGACGCAGGATTCAACAGCGCAAAGGCGGAAGGGTTGCAGTCACTATCCCAGCAGGCGTCCGACCATCCGGGCCGTGTAATCCACGACGGGTACAATTCGCCCGTAATTCAGGCGCGTTGGCCCGATGACGCCAATGGCGCCCACGATTTTCTGGGCTTCATTACGGGCTGGCGCGACGATCATGGACACGCCCGACATTCCAAACATTCCGCTCTCACTGCCAATATAGATTCTCACACCTTCCGAAGCGTCTGCCAGTTGCAGGAGCTGAAGCATGGTCTCCTGCGTTTCGAGGTGATCGAACAACATACGGATCGTGGTGAGGCGTTCGATCTCGGTGATATCCGCCAGCAGCTTGCCCTGCCCCCGAACGAACAGCGTTCCGCCATCAGCGTCCCATGTGGCCAGACCACTTTCGATGACGCTGGCGGTCAGAGCATCAAGTTCATGACGGTTGACGTCCATTTCCTTGCTGACACGCTCTTTCAGAGTGCCAAGCGTCAGATCCCCCAGGTGGGCGTTAAGATAGTTCCCAGCCTCGACAAGGGCAGAATGCGGCAGTCCTGCCGGGGTTTCGATGATGCGATTTTCCACCTGGCCGTCTGAACTGACCAGCACCACGAGAACACGTCCCGGACCGAGCGCAACGAACTCAATATGTTTGAGCGTCGCGTCAGATTTAGGGGCCAACACCAGACCTGCTGCGGATGACAGACCCGACAGCATGGACGATGCTTCCGCCAGGGTCTCCTGATACGACCGACCATGAATTTCCAGCCGGCTGTCGATACTGGCTCGATCTTCGTCAGTCAGGGCACCGAATTGCAGAAGACCTTCAACGAAGAGTTTAACGCCCTTCTCGGTCGGCAGACGCCCTGCGGACACATGAGGGCTGAACAACAGCCCGGCCCGGCCAAGATCTGCCATGACGTTGCGGATCGTGGCGGGAGACAGAGACAGATTCAAGCGCTGCGCCAGAGTACGACTGCCGATCGGCTCCCCTGTTTCAACGTATTCTTCAACGATTTCCCGCAGGATCGTAGCTTCCCGTTCTCCCAATCCGGAAGCAAAGGAGTTCGGCATGCGGAAGCAGGAAGGGTCAGGTCTGATCATGGTAAAACTGTATGTCGGGGCTGGAAGGCTTCTCGTCAAACGCGGTAGAGGCAGGGCTCGGTTCTGAGAGAGGATTTTTTCGCATGACAAAGCGCCCATCCGGACGCGCCTGTGACGAAGGTCGCGCCATTTCCATTGAAACAGGCTTTGCCCGACATGCGGAAGGTTCAGCACTTATCCGGGTAGGTGGAACGGAAGTTCTGTGCACGGCGTCTCTCGAAAATCGTGTCCCGCCATTTCTGCGCAACAAGGGTCAGGGCTGGATTACGGCCGAGTATGGCATGCTTCCACGCGCAACCCATCAGCGTGGCAACCGTGAAGCGTCCAAGGGTAAGCAGTCTGGCCGGACGCAGGAAATCCAGCGCCTGATTGCAAGATCCCTGCGGGCCTGTGTGAATTTGAAGAAGCTGGGAGAACGGACCATTACGCTGGACTGTGATGTCCTGAACGCTGATGGCGGGACACGCTGCGCTTCCATTACCGGCGCCTGGGTTGCTCTCTCCATGGCTCTGAAAAAAGCCAATCTGTCCTCAGTCATGACAGCACAAATTGCGGCAGTCTCCTGCGGCCTGACCTCTGCTGGCGCCGTGCTGGACCTGGATTACGTTGAGGACAGTGCTGCTCAGGCTGACACGAACTTTGTTCTTACCGCAGAGGGTGGCATCGTCGAAATTCAGGGGACGGCGGAAACGTCCCCCTTTCAGGAAACCGAGTTTTTTGAACTGCTGCGTCTGGCCAAGCTGGGCACAGCTTCCCTCTTTAAAGCTCAGACTTCCGCACTGGAGACTTTGTAATGCGTCGCCTGTCCCGTGGGTCAAAAATTGTTCTGGCAAGCCACAATGCCGGGAAACTGCGTGAATTCTCCAGCCTGCTTGCAGAAAGCGGCATCACTGTTGTGTCTGCAGGGGAGCTGAATCTGCCAGAACCGGACGAAACGGCAGACACATTTACGGGCAATGCTGAAATTAAGGCTCTGGCGGCGGCCCGTGCATCTGGTTTGCCGGCCCTGGCAGATGATTCCGGCTTTTGCGTCTCGGCACTTGGCGGCCAGCCCGGCGTTTATTCGGCACGATGGGGCGGCCCTGCAAAAGACATGACTGTTGCCATGGAGCGCGTGCATCGCGAAATGGGTGAAACGTCAGACCACGCAGCATCGTTTGTGGCGGCGCTCTGCCTGGCATGGCCAGACGGCGAAACACACTGCGTGGTTGGGGAATGCCATGGCCAGACAGTCTGGCCTCCGCGTGGGGATCATGGTCACGGCTATGACCCGATGTTTGCACCAGAAGGCGAAAGCCGGACCTTCGCAGAAATGGGCGAGCACGAGAAAAACGCGATCAGTCACCGTGGCCGCGCGCTCACCCTTTTCCTTACTGAATGTGTGGAAGACTGAACTCTAGGTTCGGCGAACAGGAGAGCGGCGGACTCTCCTGTTCCAGGTGATAGGGCCCTTTTGAACAGACCTCCACAGACAGCATGCCCGTTTCCTTGCCCAGAACATTTTCGAGTTCCAGGTGAGCGCGCCCCTCTGTCCAGCGGGCATCATCGCCTTCGCTCGACGCCCATCCCATACTTTCAGGAAATGTAAGATGTGATGTGAGGCGGTGAGCCCCTCTCACGGCGTAAAGAGTGATGTCCCGGATCAGGACCCCGCGCTCTTCGCTGGGGCAAGACTGACTGTGCCTGCGAGAGAGAAGCCAGAGTGATTTTATAGGGGTGGAAAGAATAAAAAGGGCATGGCTTCCCTGCCAGCGGGCTGGATGGATGAGATATCCATCATCACAAGCAAGGTGGAGGCCGGGATCGTTTGTAAGGTAGTCAAAAGAGGACATGCGTTTTCCTGCCGTATGCAGTGATTTTATTGTCCATCATCGAGCACGCACTTTCCCGACCATGGACAGCTCCATGAAGCAGACTGCAGTCTCTCATCCACACTACATTCTCGCCCGCTTCATAGAAATATTATGTCATAAACAGATCTGGTAACAGTATAAAATCAGGCCTCTGTAGAGAAAAACGGCTCGATAGATACTTTGTCGAAATGATATGCGTCAGGATGCACTCCCGTCAGAGCCCCTGATGCCTAACAACAGGCCCGTGACTGACGAGAATACCCCGCTGCCACACCTGATCTACCTGATCGATATCCGCGATGCTTTGGTCTGGGGCGCCACGAACGATCAGAAGATCTGCCCGCTTCCCTGTTTTCAGAACGCCGCGATCTTCAAGCTCAAGCAGTTCAGCGGCATTTCCAGTTGCCAGATGAATGGCTTCAAGCGGTGTCAGGCCAGCCTCTACGGTCAAGGCAAGTTCGCGATGTTCCGCAAACCCCGGCAAACGCGTTGGAGCAGCCCCTGAGTCTGTTCCAAAGCCCACTTTCACACCTGCCCGATAAAGCGTCAGAAGGTTCTTCTGATTAATCGCAAGCGCAGTGTGAGAAGCCGCGACAAGCGGCTTGGAAAGTGTCTGTTTACGCCAGTCTGCATCTGAGAGCTGAGCCATCAGGGCAGGATCGATGGCGGCCGCAACGAAAGGAACATTTAGAAGCTCCGGATGCTCTGCAAAAAGGTAATTCGCCTCGTCCAAGCCCAGAGTAGCGATATACCAGACACCATGGGCCTTTACGGCGTCGATCAAAGCCTGATCAACCGGCTGGTCCCGCACACCATGCGCGAGGATATTGGCGCCAGCATCCACGACAGCTTTGGCAATATCCAGATCATGAATATGGACCGCCACGCGCGTATTGTGCTGATGGGCTTCGTCTATGACCGCCCGGTAAATGTCAGGAGACATCTTTGGAAGTGTCTTGCCATTCGGCACACCGTTCCGGAAATCATCCACCCAGAGTTTCACGAGATCCGTGTGTTCCGCGACCATACGGTCTACGTCCTGACGTGCCTCCTGCGGCGTGGTCGGACGATAAACCTGATCCGGGCCTAACCCTTTGACCATGGCCGATGGCGGTGCACCATTGGGAGCACCAATGCCCTGATCGACGCCAAACAGATCCGCGCCTGGATTCTTACCCGCGTGCTGTTCCCGCCGCAGATCATCGAAGAGCGGCGATCGGTTCAAGCCCAGCGCAGTCACGGTAAGGACGCCATAATCACTGTACTGTTTCAGAGCCGCCAGAATATTGGCTCGGGTGTAGTTCTCGTTGCTGCCAGACGTTCCCTTGATGATACCAACATGGCTGTGGTCGCTGATCAGAGCGGGCAAGAGGGTTTTGCCACTGAGATCGACATGTTCGGCTCCTGATGGGGCCGGATCACCGATAGAGACAATTCGTCCATCGTTAATGACGACTGTAACATTTTCACGGACAGGGTCTCCTGTTCCGTCGATCAGACGGGCATGATCGAATGCTACAGGTTCTGCCTGCGCGGTGCAGGCCATCAACGTCGCCGGAGCGGCCAGCAAAAGCCCAGCGAAAGCAGAACGAAGTGTCATGATGGAATTTCCCCTCAGCAGCATTCAGGCTGAGGGGAAACGTTCTGTCATGCGGAAAAGACCAATACAGTCTCGCGATTGTGAAAAGACCCTTGGAACTTTTAGCCTTCGAGAGACTGAAGCTCGAACAGGCGGCGGTAAATACCGCCCTCCTGAGCCACCAGCTCGGCATGAGTGCCATCTTCCTTCAACTCACCCCGACTGAAGACAAGAATCCGATCCAGCTCCATCACCGTGGAAAGGCGATGGGCCACCACGATGACGGTGCGGTTCTGCATCAGGCGGCGCATTGCCTCCTGCACCAGGGATTCAGATTCTGAATCCAGACTGGATGTTGCTTCATCGAAAATAAGGATGGGGGCATCTGCAAGGAACGCCCGGGCAATCGCGACACGCTGACGCTCACCGCCCGAGAGCTTAACCCCGCGTTCACCGACCATCGTGTTGTAGCCTTCCGGCAGACGCTCAATGAAGGCTGCTGCATTGGCCTGACGCGCTGCTTCCTTGATGTCTTCGATGGATGCCGCAGGCCGGGCATAGGCGATATTCTCGGCCAGTGTGCGGTGAAACAGCACGGGTTCCTGTGGAACAATGGCAATGTGCGACCGCAGGGAATCCTGCGTGACATGCGCGATGTCCTGACCATCAACCGTGATGCGCCCACTGTTCACATCATACAGGCGTTGCAGAAGCTTCGTGAGGGTCGTCTTTCCAGACCCACTCGGCCCCACGAGGGCCACACGTGATCCCGGCGCGATATCGATCGTGAGGTCCTGATAAAGAGGTTTGTCCTGCCCCGGGTACTGGAACGTCACGTGATCGAAGTGGACTTCGCCCTTCGTAAAGCGTGCAGGCTGGGCGTCTGGTGCATCCTGAATAGCCGAATCCCGGCGGAAGATGGCGATCAGCTCTTCCATCTCATTGACGGAACGCTGCACCTGACTGACCTGCTGGCCCAGGTCTCGAAGATATCCCTGCACAAGAAACATCATTGTCAGAACGTATGCGACGTCACCCGGACCGGCTTTGCCCTGCCACCACAGCATGACGGCAAGCCCGATCATGAGCATCCGCATCACGAGAGAGGCCAGCGCCTGAATATTGGCGCTATTGGTGCCGCGCAGCCATGTCCTCAGGGTACGTCCGCGCCAGCCTTCGACGATGGTGTCCAGCCGCTGCTCTTCCCGCTTTTCAGAGCCGAATGCTTTGACAACCGGATTGCAGGTAACGGAATCCGCGATGGCTGCACCCATTTTCGTGTCCCATTCATTGGACGCACGGGCACTGGGCGCAACGTAACGAAGCGTCAGGATAATTGAGAGCCAGGCAAACAGCACGACCGAAACCGCAAGGACCGATCCCATCAGAGGTGAACGGAACATGAGGACGGCCGTAGTGCCACCGAGCACCAGAACCTCTGGCCCGATCATCAGCAGCAGGGTGTCGTCCAGTGTGTCGATAGCCCACATGCCTCGGGTCAGACGGCGAACCGTCGACCCGGCAAAGGTATTGGCGTGCCAGTCTGTTGAGAATCTCTGCACGCGGGCAAAGGCCTGATTGAGGACCTTGTGCATGATTGCCAGCGTCAGATGTGAAATCCCGACAAAAGACGACCGACGACCGAACAGCCCAATCAAGCCAAGCGCAATCAATCCTCCCACCATAAGGAACGCATCATTACGCAGGCTCAGAAACTCATCGGTTTTCGGGATGGTTGGCCCGGCAGCGTGCTTGGAAATATCCGAGACGAGGCGACCAGCCAGAATCGGTGTGACGACGTCTGCCAGTGTGGCGAGCGCCACACCAGAGAGTGTCCAGGCCAGCAGCGCTGGATGTGCCAGCCAGCGGCGGCAGACAAAGGACAGGACTTCTGTAAAGGAAACGTCGATTTTCCGGCCTTCCTGTTTCTGGCCGGTGAGTTGCGTAGAAGTATCGGACACGAAGAGCTCCGCCGTCTTGTCCCTCAAGGACAACGGCCTGATGGCATGAAATTTTCAGATGTTTCGCGTATCTTGCCGGACAGTCCGGATCAGACGCAACAGCCCGCGCGGAGTTTCAGCCATGACAGACGCCCCCAGACCCATGAGCAAGGCCGCGGCCAAGGCTTTCATTACCGCTCTGGCCGAAGCCAACCCAGATGCGGAAAGTGAACTGATCTTCCGCAATACGTTCGAGCTTCTGGTAAGCGTGGTTCTGTCGGCTCAGGCCACGGACAAGTCCGTCAACAAGGCGACCAAGGGGCTGTTTGAACACGCGCCCGATCCGAAAAGCATGACGGAACTCGGGGAAGCCGGGATCGCGCAGTACATCAAGACGATCGGCTTATGGCGCGCCAAGGCGCATAACGTGGCCCAGCTGTGCGAGCAGCTTCTGGAACGACATGGCGGGGAAGTTCCTGCTGATCGCAAGTCTCTTGAGGCGCTGGCGGGTGTCGGGCGGAAGACCGCCAACGTGGTGATGAATGTTGCGTTTGGAGCCGATACCATGGCGGTTGATACGCATATTTTTCGCATCGGGAACCGGACCGGGCTGGCTCCGGGGAAAACGACCCGGCAGGTTGAGGATGGTCTGGTGGCGCGTATTCCAAAGGATATGCTGCGACCAGCCCATCACTGGCTGATCCTGCATGGGCGTTATGTCTGTAAGGCTCGCGCGCCTGAATGCTGGCGCTGCCCGGCAACGCAATGGTGTCTGTATCCGGACAAGCGCCTGACACCACCCCGCACAAAAGAAGCTGCCTGATCGAAGCTACTCTGCCTCAGCCAAGGGCAGATTGGGCATTCCGTGTGAGCCTATGGCAGGAACCCAGGGACGGCTCCCACGCCAGCTCCGATCCGAGACAAGCTCTGGACCGCCTTGATGGAGAAAGACCGCATAGGCGCCATTTCTCCAGACCGAAAAGCGGTCAATAAACGGAACTCCTGGGCAGGCATTACGGGCCGGGGATGCACTCACAAACAGACGAATTCCCTGACAGTCCTGCTCAGACGGCAAACGAACACCATCCAGGCTATCTTTGACCCGCAGCAGCACCGTCTGGCCTTTGAGTGAGACACGGCAGAGACCCGTCATGCAGTCAGGTGGCAGGGAGCCTGTTGGCAGAGCCAGCGCCCGTTCCCAGTCCTGAAGTGCCAGATTTTCGAGACTGCCATGAGGACCAACCATCAAAACGCCGTCGTCCCTCAAGGCAAGCAACCCTGCATCAGCGGAAACCAGAAGGTCCGGATGAGGCGCCATCCAGATGGAGAGAATTCCCACACCAATAGGCCCTAATCCAACGAGGCGCGGCCACCTCTTCCAGAGGCACAACCAGCACAGCCCGAGAAGCAAGGCAGCAAGCCCCCAGCCTGGCATGGCTGGAACAGGTGCGTAAGCAAATGGGAACATCGCAACGGTGTGCGCGATGATCTGAATAATCCGGATGCCCCACCCCATGACGATGAGCGGAAGACCTGCGGCATGCAGTGGCATCAGGAGCAGGGACAGGAGACCTGCGGGCATGATCCAAACGGCGGCCAAAGGAACGGCCAGCATGTTGGCGAGCACGAACCACGGCTGGAAGACACCAAAATGCGCCATGCTGACCGGCAGGGTCGCTAACCCCGCAAGAAGGCTGGTGAGGGACAAGGCAGCCAGATGGGACAGGATGACGCGCACTGACCCACCTTCGCCTCGAAGTCGTGCAAGCGGTTCACGCAGAACTTCATACCCGGCGATCAGCCCCATCACGGCGGCAAAAGACATCTGAAAAGAAACGTCCAGAACAGAAACCGGAGACACCAGCAGGATAACGAGCGCAATCAGGGCAAGTGATCGTATGGATAGTGCGCGCCGCCCTGTAACAAGAGCCAGCGTGACCAGTGCCGCCATACCGAGCGCGCGGACGCTGGGCAGATGAGCACCGGTCAACAGGACATATCCGATACCGGCAAAAAATCCTGAAACTGCTGCGATTTCTCGACAGGGCCAATACAGAGCCAGACGCTCGAAGGCGGTCAGCAACGCGCGAACAGACACCGTGACAAAGGCCATGACCAACCCAAGATGCAGTCCGGCGACAGCCAGAAGATGCGCCAGCCCGGAGGCAGCGAATTCCTGACGGGTGGAGGCATCAATCCCGTCTGCCTCTCCTGCGAGCAGCGTCGCGGCAATGGCGCCGGTCTGGCCGAGGAGCACGCTTTCGATGCGCGCTTCTATGGCTTCTCTCAGTCCCTCCAGGCCTGCCGTCGCGTCTGCACTGTCCGCGTGCTGGAGTATGCCCAAAGCATACCCACTCCCTGCTGAGCCAGAGAACCAGGCTTCCCGTTGCAGGTCGCGACCGCCCGGCCATGACGGAGCCGAAGGAGACCGCAACATTGCTCTGATCTGGACTGTACTGCCCGGTAATGCGGATGCCGGATCATCATCACGGAGTTTCAAACGCAACATACGTTTGAGAGGCGCCATTCCTGCGTCGACAGGCGTATCGAACGTCGCGTGCGCTAGAACAATCCGTCTGCCGCTTTCATCGCTGCCTGGCCTGGGAGGCAGTGTCTCTAGCGCGATAACCTGCCCCGTTACGACAGAGGCTCGCGTTGGCAGAGACGGCATGGGCGGTTGTCGGCGTGTCTGCCATGAAGCATCCAGAAAGCCGATCAGAAACCCTGAAAGTACCAGGAATAGAAACAGTAAGGTCGGACGATTCCGCCAGAACCAGACGGCTACCGCTACGCAGCCCGAAATACCGGATGCAGGCCAAAGAGGAGGTTCGGAGCGGAGTGTCAGATACGTGAGGGCCCCCACCGCAACCGCGACAGGGAGCCAGCAGAACAGCCGCCGCCCCTGCTCTGCCAAGATCCTCTCAATCAGCGACGGGCGGAAGCCACCACTGGCTGGCGCGTCAGGAGAGGTGTCAAACTCATCAAGCAACAGAGTATCGGCAGGAGATATCGGACGGGTCACGGGCAGAGCGTAACGGATTTTAGTCCATCACGCTCTGCCGTAATTCCGGTGCCCGTCAGTTATGAAGGTGCAGCGCGCTTCTGAGACCCGCAGCGTCCCGTTCCAGCTCGAAACCCGCGCTTCCTGGCTGGAAGAGCCGAGCGCTGACGAGCCCCCCCGTCACGACAGGGTCGAAACCGGCGGCCTCAACCAGATCCTTGACCTTGAGCACCGCCGCCGTGTCATCGCCCGCGATTGGTACGGCGAGACGTGGGTCTGGCCGATGTGCTTCGGCACGCAGGCTGGTCATGTCGATGGAATTGAAAACCCGTACGACATGCGCAGAGGGAAAATATCGCTGCGTGGTGATGCCTGCGCCATCTCTGAGAGCAACATCAGCAATCCATCCGTCGCGGCCCACATAGGGATTGGCCGGGTCAATTATGACCTTGTCGGTCAATGTCCGGTTCAGATCGCGCCCGAGAGCAGGTATCGCGCCATACGGCACGGCAAGCACCACGACTTTGCCGAAAGCAGCAGCCTGAAGGGGCGTGCCGGCAGACGCCAGTGGCCCGAGCGTCTGCGCCAGAGCTTGGGCGTCCGCAATATTACGGGCGGAAAGCATGACACAGTAACCCGCCTGTACCCACAGGGCTGCCAGCGTTCTGCCAACCTGCCCGGAACCAATAATACCGATTCTTGGGAGTTCACGCTTCGATTCGGCCATTGCTGCGCTGCCAACGGCAGCCAGTCCGGCAACAGCGGCAAGGAAAGGGCGTCTGCGGAGAGGAAAATTCTTCATGAAGGGTGCCATTCTCGGGACAGAGAACCGCCCTTACCCTGGACGGGGTCGATCGAAGGGAAAGGCAGCGCATTGATCCGAGCCAGTTGCTCCGCAGATGGCGCGCTCCGCAGAATGTCGAAAGACTGGCTCGGCGGATAAGCCCCGATGACTGTGAAATCGTCTGTGGAACCGACGTTACAGTGCCCGGTTCCTGCCGGGAGCAGTGCAACATCGCCACCGCGAACTTCGACTTCCCGCCCTTCAGGGCCACCAAGAATCAATCTGGCGGAACCGTTAGAGAACCCCAGAACCTCATGGCCCAGACTGTGATAGTGATGGAAGGAATAAACCCCGTTCCGCCACCGCGCAGGCCACCCGTTCTGACCGAACAGGTGTTCATAGACATCTTCACGGCCCACGCCGCTCTCGAGCACATTCCGATAGAGAATGACGGGTAGATGCTGGTTATTGGGCACCCATCCATTGGAGCGGAGCATGAAGGTCTCAACCCGTGCGGAAGACGCAGCGGCCTTCCGGATGCGGCCACTCCCCAGAGTCAGCCCGACCCCCGTCAGCATGGCGTTGAAATCTCGCCTGTCCATGATCACCCCCAGTGGAAATACTGAAGACAGGATAGGGAACGCATCGTTGGTGCAGGAAATCACACACGCTTGAAAAACCGGGTTTTTCTTCATGTAACGGCCTTGTGACACTTAAAGGCAACACATTGCAAAAGAGTGACACACTTTATGGTCGAACGATGCGGATGGCCCGTGCCGCATGACCATGATATGAGAGCCGCATGACCATCCGTACGCGCTTTGCACCCTCCCCTACGGGCCTGCTGCATGTTGGTAATGCCAGGGCTGCTCTGTTCAATTTCCTCTTCGCACGCCATCACGGTGGCGAATTCCTGTTGCGGATTGAGGACACTGACAAGGAACGTTCCACACAACGTGCCGTGGACGTCATCTTTGACGGCCTTGCCTGGATGGGAATTACGGCCGATGCCGAGCCCGTTTTCCAGTCAGCCCGTCAGGACCGCCATACGGAAGTCGCTCTTGAGCTTCTGGCCAAAGGCGAAGCCTACAAGTGCTATTGCACGCCAGAAGAACTGACTGCCATGCGCGAGAAGGCCATGGCCGAGAAGCGTCCGCCCCGTTACGACGGCACCTGGCGTGACCGTGATCCGTCCGAAGCGCCGGAAGGTGCGCCTTATGTGATTCGCCTGAAAGCACCACGTGAGGGCGAGACCGTCATCAAGGATTTGGTACAGGGCGAAGTCCGCGTTGCGAACGTGGAAATGGACGACCTGATCATCCTGCGCTCCGACGGTACGCCGACCTACCTGCACGCCGTGGTCTGTGATGACCATGACATGGAGATCACCCATGTCATGCGCGGTGATGACCATCTGACGAACACCTTCCGTCAGGCCATGATCTACCGCGCAATGGGCTGGGATCTGCCGCACTTCGCTCACCTGCCGCTCATTCATGGACCGGATGGCGCCAAGCTGTCCAAGCGTCACGGCGCGCAGTCCGTCGTAGATTTCCGCGAGGAAGGGTATCTGCCGGAAGCCCTGTGCAACTACCTGCTCCGTCTGGGCTGGGGCCATGGTGATGCTGAGGTTCTGTCCCGTGAAGAGCAGATCAAGCTGTTCGATCTGGATGGCGTCGGGCGTTCCCCGTCCCGTATGGATTACGTAAAACTGGCACACCTCAATGGTGTCTGGATGCGTCAAGCTGACGATGAGCGTCTCACAAACGACGTTCTGGAGCGTCTGCAAGGCCGTGAAGGCGTTGTTGCTGATGACCGCACGCGTGCCCGTATTCTGGCCATGATGTCCGGCCTCAAAGAACGCGCCAAGACGCTGGTCGAACTGACGGATAACGCAGCCTTCGCAGGCTTCACACTTCCGCTGACCTTCACGCCCAAGGCTGAGAAACTGCTGGACGAGAACGGTCGCAAGGTTCTTGAAGGCGTCGGGCATGATCTGGCAGCCCTGCCGGATTTCACAGCGGAAGCCATCGACGGTGCCCTCCGCGCCTATGCCGAGAAGAACGAACTAAAGCTCGGCTCCGTTGCCCAGCCGCTACGTGCTGCCATGACCGGATCCACCACGTCTCCGGGCATCGACCTGACGCTGGCCGCTCTCGGCCGTGACGAGGCTCTGGCCCGCATTGCGAGTGTGCTCAGTGCCTGAGCGGCCATCCGTCCCCCGGCATCTGCTGGGAATCGAGGGGCTAACAGCGGGGCAAATTGCTCCGTTCCTCGATCTGGCGGAGAGCTATGCACTCCTGAGCCGTTCCCGTTCCGCACCACGGGATGCGTTGCGGGGCCGGACAGTCATCAATCTGTTCTTTGAGGACAGTACCCGTACCCGCACCAGTTTCGAACTGGCAGGCAAACGCCTTGGCGCAGACGTCATCAACATGACGGTCGCGACCAGCTCGGTGAACAAGGGCGAGACGCTGCTGGATACGGCATCCACGCTGAATGCCATGCGCTGCGATCTTCTGGTCGTGCGTCATGGCCAGTCCGGTGCGCCTGCCCTGCTGTCGCAGAAGGTCGAAGCCAGCGTGGTGAATGCTGGCGATGGCACGCATGAACATCCAACTCAGGCTTTATTGGATGCTCTGACCATTCGCCGTCATTTCGGGCGGCTGGAAGGTCTGACCATTGCGATCTGCGGAGATGTAGGTCACAGCCGGGTCGCGCGATCCAATATTCACCTTCTGACCGCAATGGGAAATACGATCCGCCTGGTTGGACCGCCAACGCTTCTACCGTCCGCCATGGCAGAGCTTGGGAACGTCACGCTGTATTCGGACATGGACGAGGCCCTGAAGGGCGCAGACGTCGTCATGTCCCTGCGGCTTCAGAAAGAGCGCATGGGCGCTGGTCTCGTACCAAGCTCGCGCGAATATTTCCGCTTTTTCGGTCTGGATAGCCGTCGTCTGGCACTGGCTAACCCGGGCGCGCTGGTCATGCATCCCGGCCCCATGAACCGTGGCGTCGAGATTGCGTCCGATGTTGCGGATTCAGACCAGAGCGTGATTGCCGAACAGGTAGAAATGGGTGTGGCGGTGCGTATGGCCGTTCTTGATCGCCTGTCACGCGCACGGATGCCCTCATGACGATTACTGTTTTTGAAAATGTCCGTCTGGTCGATCCAGCATCTGGCCGAGATGGCATCGGACGCCTGACGGTTGAAGACGGCCGCATCGCCGCTATCGACAGCCCCGAGACGCCAGAAGGCGCGCGCGTGATTGATGGTCAGGGTGCAGTTCTGTGCCCTGGGCTTGTGGATATGCGTGTTGCCTTGGGTGAACCGGGTTTTGAGTATCGTGAAAGCGTCAAGTCAGGTGCGCGGGCTGCCGTAGCGGGTGGGATTACCACCATGGCCGTTCTGCCCAACACGTCTCCGGCAATCGATAATCCGGCTCTGGTGCATCTTCTGAAGGTGCGCGGCGAAGAGACGGGTATGGTCTCTATTCACCCTTATGGCGCGCTGACGCGCGGCTGTGAGGGTGGCGACATGGCGGAGCTGGGCCTGTTGCAGGACGCAGGCGCCGTGGCGTTCACCGATGGCACGCGCGCCATCACAGACGCCAAGCAGATGCGCAATCTGCTGTCCTATTCCCGCTTCCTTGACGCGCTGGTTGTGCAGCATCCAGAAGAGCCTTCGCTCGCCAAAGGCGCCTGCGCGACGGCAAGTGCGCTGGCGGTCCGGCTAGGTCTACCGCAGGTTCCGGCCGCGGCTGAGGCGATCATGATTGCCCGCGATCTTCGTTTGGCGGAGATGACTGGGGCGAGACTGCATTTCGCGCACGTCTCTACGGCCGAAGGGCTGGATCTGATCCGAACAGCCAAAACACGTGGCGTCAAAGTAACATGTGACACAGCGCCCCCTTATTTCGCCATGACGGAAGAAGACATTGGGGACTTCCGTACCTACGCGAAGTTCTCCCCACCGCTCCGTGCGGAATCAGACAGGGCAGCGGTTTGTGCGGCTCTTGCCGATGGCACGATTGATGCCGTGGCATCTGATCACGCCCCGGCTGATGCGGACGACAAACGTCTTCCATTCGCGCAGGCGCGTGCAGGTGGGACAGGTCTTGTCACGCTTCTGGGTGTGACACTGGGCGCAGGGCTGCCTCTGATGGATGCTCTGCGTCTTGTCACCTGTGCTCCTGCTGCTCTTCTGGGGATTTCGGCTGGAACACTGGCAATTGGTCAGGATGCCGATCTCTGCATGTTCGATCCTGACGCCGTCTGGGAAGTGACGGCTGGCGAACTGCCGGGCCGGGCCCAAAATACGCCATTTGATGGTCAGAAGCTGACAGGACGGGTCCTGCGGACCTTCCGACGAGGCCGCGAGGTCTTCATGGCTGAGGGCTTGGCATGACGCTGTCACATCCCAACCTGCTGCTTGTCGCCACAGTCGCGTATGTTATCGGGAGCATCCCGTTCGGGCTGATTTTAACGGCTCTCGGCGGCGGCGGAGACATTCGCCAGATTGGTTCCGGCAATATCGGCGCCACCAATGTCCTTCGGACCGGTCGCAAGGGCTTGGCCGCCGCCACCCTTCTTCTGGATGCTCTCAAAGGGGCGCTGGCAGTCTTTCTGGCGCTTCGGTTCGGTGGTGGCCCGCCGTCACTCGCCATGGCCGTAGCGGCAGTCTCGGTGGTGGTCGGTCACTGTTTCCCCGTTTGGCTGGGATTCAGGGGCGGCAAGGGCGTTGCCACGGGACTCGGGACAATCTGGGTTTTGTGCTGGCCTGTTGGTGTGGCGTGCTGCGTGGTCTGGCTCGCCGTAGCGCGGATAAGCCGGATTTCGTCGGCCGGAGCGCTTTCAGCATTCCTTGTTGCGCCGATTTTGATGGCTGTCGTGCTGGGCCGGGGTGCCAGTTCTCCCATTCCTGTCGCGACTTTTCTCATCGCCCTCCTGATTTGGGTACGACACTATAGCAATATAGTCCGTCTGCTGACGGGCAACGAACCTCGGGTGAACGCCAAGACAAAATCATCCTGATTTTAAGCAACCGTTAATGAAATTCGGATAGGAGCGAAAACATGACGACGTTTTCTGCTCCACCGTTCCGGTTGTCTGATCAAGAGCGACTCGACGCGATGCGTCTTGCTCGCACGCCGGGCGTGGGTCCGATCAATTTTTCCAGACTACTCTGCCAATATGGCGGCCCGACTGCGGCTCTTTCCGCACTTCCTGAACGGATGCGTCAGGCTGGCCGTCTGGATCTGCCGCTTATTCCATCGGCTAACCAAATGGCCGATGAAGTTGAAACCCTCCGGAGAATGGGTGGAAACGTTTTGATCCGGGGGGACGCCAATTATCCCCTGATGCTGTCCTTCATCAAAGACGCTCCACCTGTGCTTTTTGTTCAGGGAGATCCAGCTAAACTCTCTCTGCGCTCTGTCGGCATTGTGGGAGCACGCAATGCTTCTGCTGCGGGCATTCGCATGGCCGAGAGCCTCTCTGCTGAGCTTGCAGACTCGAAAATCTGTGTTGTTTCAGGTCTGGCCCGTGGGATCGATTCGGCTGCTCATGAGGCAGCCCTTTATCCCGGCCTGACGGCGGCGGCTGTCGCTGGAGGGCTGGATCACGTGTACCCGCCAGAAAATGCAAAGTTGCAGGCCAGTATTGCCGAGCGCGGGTGCCTGGTGACAGAGGCGCCATTGGGGACCGTTCCCCAGGCGCGGCACTTTCCTCGCCGCAATCGGCTGATTGCCGGGATCTCTCTCGGATGCGTTGTTGTGGAAGCCGCACTGCATTCCGGAACGCTGATTACGGCCAGTCTGGCGATCTCATATGACAGAGAAGTCTATGCCGTTCCCGGCTCGCCACTCGATCCCCGGTCTCGCGGCGGCAATGAGCTTTTAAGGCGCGGAGCGACGCTCACGGAAAATGTGCAGGATATTCTTTCTTGCCTCCCTTCCGAGCTCCCGGCTCCCCTTTCACCTCCATGGGTAAAGCAGGCGCACCAACCTGGTATTTTGCAAGGCTTTTCAGAACCTTACACAGCATGGAATGTGAGTACGGAGGATCACTGGGAAGACCCCGATCTTGTGCTGTCTGAGGTGCTTCCGCTTCTCTCCATGACACCGGTAACAGTTGACGAGGTGATGCGCCGCTGCCAGTTCTCCGTTTCGGCAGTACTGTCGACACTGACCGAGCTTGAGCTTGGGGGTGTCGTGGAGTTCGTGCCCGGCGGGCGCGTGGCGTTACAGCCGAACAGGAAGTGACGCGGAAGACCGGAGTGGCAATGACAGACGTTGTGGTAGTCGAGAGCCCATCAAAGGCCAAGACGATCAACAAGTATCTGGGAAGCGGGTTTACCGTTCTTGCTTCCTTCGGCCATGTGCGGGATCTGCCGCCCAAGGACGGGAGCGTACGCCCGGACGAGAACTTTGCCATGAGCTGGCAGACGGACGACCGGGGCGCCAAACAGATTGCGGCCATTGCCAAGGCTCTCAAGGGAGCAAAGAACCTCTATCTGGCCACTGACCCGGATCGCGAAGGTGAAGCAATCTCGTGGCATGTGCGCAGTGTCCTTGAAGAAAAGAAGCTCCTGAAGGGAATCGACGTTCATCGCGTCACCTTCAACGAAATTACGAAATCTGCCGTCACTGCTGCGATGGCTGGCCCACGTGAGCTGGATCAGCCCCTGATTGACGCTTATCTGGCCCGTCGTGCGCTGGACTATCTGGTGGGCTTTACGCTGTCGCCAGTGCTTTGGCGCAAGCTGCCGGGCAGCAAGAGTGCCGGCCGCGTGCAGTCCGTAGCGCTCCGCCTCATTTGTGAGCGTGAAGCCGAGATCGAGGTTTTCAAACCGAAGGAATACTGGACCGTTACTGGTGGGTTCAATACTCCGGCGAAAGCAGCTTTTCAGGCGCGCCTTACCCATCTGCGTGGTGACAAACTCGACCAGTTCGATCTCAATAATGAGCAGCTGGCCTTTGAGGCTCGTGACATCGTACAGGCCGGTCAGTTCACCGTTCGCTCTGTCGAGCGCAAACGGACGAAGCGCAACCCACCGCCGCCATTCACGACCTCTACGCTTCAGCAGGAAGCCTCCCGCAAGCTTGGCATGAGCGCGCAGACAACGATGCGCACGGCCCAGCAGCTTTATGAGGGCGTGGATCTTGGTGGTGAGACGATCGGTCTGATCACCTACATGCGAACCGATGGCGTCACGATGGCCAAAGAGGCAATCGGTGCGATTCGCGGGCATATCGGCAAGGCGTTTGGAGACGAGTACGTACCGGATTATCCGCGCGCCTATTCGACCAAAGCCAAAAACGCGCAGGAAGCGCATGAAGCCGTGCGCCCTACGGATGTGTTCCGCACACCTCAACAGGTCGCTCATGCGCTGTCTCCTGAACAGCGGCGGCTGTATGAACTGGTCTGGAAGCGCGCGGTTGCGTCACAGATGCAATCTGCCGAGCTTGATCAGGTTGCAGTCACCCTGGCGGATGCCAGCGGACAAACACTGCTTCGGGCAACGGGTTCGACGATTGCCTTCGATGGCTTCCTGAAGCTTTACATCGAAGGCAAGGACGATTCGAAGGCGGAAGACGACGACGGCAAGCTGCTTCCTGCCATGAAGGAAGGGGACCGCGTCGCGACGACGGCTGTTGACGCTGAGCAGCACTTCACCCAGCCGCCGCCGCGCTATTCCGAAGCGTCTCTGGTCAAGAAAATGGAAGAGATCGGCATTGGTCGTCCTTCCACCTATGCCTCTGTTCTGGGCGTTCTGCGGGACCGTAACTACGTTCGACTGGAAGCCAAGCGCTTCCTGCCGGAGGACCGCGGACGACTGGTCACAGCGTTTCTGACGTCCTTTTTCGAGCGTTATGTCGATACCGGCTTCACGGCGTCTCTCGAAGAACAGTTGGATGACATTTCCGGTGGCCGGGCTGACTGGCACGATGTCATGGCAGCCTTCTGGCATGACTTTTCGGCAGCCGTAGATCAGACAAAAGATCTGAAAATCTCGGACGTCATTGACGCTCTGGATGAAGATCTGGGCGATCACTTCTTCCCGCCCAAGGACGACGGTACTGATCCACGGGTCTGCACATCCTGCGGAACAGGCCGTCTGGGGCTGCGTCTTGGCAAGTTTGGCGCCTTCATCGGCTGCTCCAACTATCCGACCTGCCAATTTACGCGACGTCTGGTCGCTGATGACGGTGCGGATGAGGGCCTCAAGGACGGCATCAAGGTTCTAGGCCAGCATCCGGACACCAGTGAGGACATCACCATTCGTCGTGGGCCCTATGGACTGTATGTCCAGCAGGGGGAACCCAACCCGGAAGACAAGAAGGCCAAGCCCAAACGTACAACCATCCCCAAGGGGCTGGACGGCAACACCATGACCATGGAGCAGGCTCTCGGACTTCTGTCCCTGCCCCGGCTGGTTGGGATGCATCCGGAAACAGGGGAAAAGATCGAAGCCGGCCTTGGACGGTTTGGGCCCTATGTGAAGATGGGTGCGATCTACGGCACGCTGGACAAGGACGATGACGTCCTGACGGTTGGGCTGAACCGGGCAGTCGACAGCTTGGCGAAGAAGCTCGCCTCCATCCGTAACCTGGGAGCACATCCCAAGGACGGTGAGCCGGTCATGATCCGCAAGGGTCGTTTTGGTCCCTATGCGCAGCATGGCCAGTTGATTGCCAATCTGCCCAAAGATCAGGACATGAACGACATCACGCTCGATGCTGCGGTGGCGCTCCTGGCTGAGAAGGGCAAACCTCTTAAGGGTGCAGCCAAGAAGACCACTGCGAAGAAGGCTCCAGCCAAAACGGCAAAAAGCAAAAAAACTTCGGATGTGGATGCAACTTCTGGCGAAGAAGCTCCAAAGAAAAAGACGACCCGCGCCACAACAAAAACTTCGACGGCGCGGAAAACAGCCGGATCCGCAACGAAAAAGCGGAAAACGGCAGCAGACTCTTCCTCGGAGGCCTGAAGCGTTACTCTGGAGGGGGTGTGACCTGGTTGCACTCCTTCCAACAATGTCATTGGTGTGTCTTTACCGGGGCCGAAGTTTGTGGCGTGGTCAAAAGATGGATGGGGTAACCACTTCCTTCTTTCCGCCTCTCCTCAAGGACCCCTCTTTGCGCCATGCCGCACGTCCCATGATCCTGTTTCTGTCGCATATTCGCGAGACGGCGTGCCGCCCGGTTCTTATCCTCAGCCTTCTCACATTGGCGCTGGGAGGCAGTGTCCAGCCTGCTCTTGCCCAGACGCAGGCCACGCCATCAAGCAGCACACCTACATCCCCTGAAGCCGCTCCGGCCTTTGCTGGTGGAATGACCAGAGACGTTCTTGTCGCCGCCCTTGGGTTTCTGGCGCCGCGCACCCTTGATGCCCATTCCGCAAGGGAATTCTGTATCTGGGGACTGGACGGGCTAACGGCGATCGATCCCACGATTATTGTGACAACGAACCCTGCTGAGGATCGTGACGGTCAGCATATTCCTGAAACCGTGACAATCACGCGGGGGCAGAAGGCTTTCTTCAAGCATCCCCTCCCCGCTGATACCAGCCGAACCGGATGGGCCGATCTTGTAACTGCAGCCATGGACGCTGCCTGGTCCCACTCATCCACGATCCGGGAGGCGGGTGATGATGCCCTGCTTCAGGGGTTCTTTGATGAACTGTTCAACCACATGGACCCGTATTCACGGTATCTGGGACCGACCCCGGCGGTTGCGGACCGAACACGCCGGACGGGCCAAAGCGGCACTGTAGGCCTGACACTGGGACAAAAAGGTCATTCGATTGTTGTGACGGCTGTTAATGCCAATGGACCGGCCTGGGAGGCTGGGGTGGACATGGGACAGCGTCTGGTCTCGGTGAATGGAAAATCTACGCACGGACAGTCTCCTGATACAGTCCAGAGCTGGCTGGACGGCGATGAGCGCACAGCCGTATCTCTGGCCCTGGCCTCCAAGGGGAAACGTCCGGCGACCTTGAAGCTGATGAGAGTGCAGGTCCCGCCCGAGACTGTTTTTGCATCTACGGTGGATGCCTACACGCTTCTGAGGATCACTTCCTTTTCGACCCAGACGGCTGAGGAAATCAGCCAGTATCTCGATCAGGTGGTGGAAGATGACACACCCGATGGCCCTGGTGCCACGCAGGCAGCAGGCAAAGCGAAGCGCCCTGCCGGGATCATCATTGATCTGCGCGGGGACCGTGGCGGCGTTCTTCAACAGGCTGTTACGGCTGCCGCCCTGTTTCTCGATCATGGCGTAGCAGTCACGACGCATGGCCGCGATCCTCAGGCCAATCACATCTGGGCCGTTCAAGGCGGCGACATGACAAGTGGAGCGCCGATTGTCATTCTCGTGGATGGTCGCACAGCAAGTGCAGCAGAAATTCTTGCCGCAGCCTTGGCCGATCATCGCCGCGCCGTCGTCATTGGCAGCGAGACCTTGGGCAAGGGTCTTGTGCAGGTGATTGGCCAGATGCCCAATGGCGGCGAACTGTTCGTGACATGGAGCCGCAATCAGGCCCCGCTGGGCTGGCCCATTCAAGGTCTGGGCGTCATGCCTCAGGTTTGCACCTCCCGGGGGAGCGATGACCTGCATGCGCAGCTTGACGCTCTGAAAAACGGAAACGCCCCGCAGGCAGGCGCCGTTCAGATGGCTCGGGCAGCGCGCTACCCTGTTCCTGTCGCCCGAATTCTGGACATCCGACGTCATTGCCCGGCAGCGATCGGGACAGACGCAGACATGGACACGGCAAGATTCATGCTGTCTTCTGCTTCGGCCTACAAGGCAGCGCTTGAAGCTGTCCCTGACGAAAATACCGCACCTCTGCACTAACTTTTCAGGATATGGACGGAACTTTCATGGGTGCACGTTTAAAAACAGGTCTCTGGGTGCGCGCCGTGATGCGACGGATTTCTTCCGACGGCACGTCCGCCATGGTTCTGAAAAAGGGTGATGAGGATGCTGGAGCCGTTCTGATCGTTCTCAGGGACCGCGACGACAATGTTGCCCTCCTCCGTGAAAATGGTCCGGACTGGATTCGGGCAGACGTTGAAGGCGCTGCAGGACTGGAAGACTATCTGGAACGCCAGCGTCGTTATGATCCGGACCTCTGGGTCATTGAACTGGAAGTTCGGAATGTGGCCACGCCGCTGGAACGAACACTCGGTTCGCGTCGCGCAGATCTGGACGTGATGCACTGAACTGTGGGAGGGAGGACACACTGGGCGACGAACATGCCCATTGTGAAACTTTCGCATCACCCATTAAAGGGTTCGGCGCGTTGCCATCGCCTGTAGTTTCGGCAAGAAGACTTTCAAATTGGGTTGGTTGGAGAGAAATGACATGATGCAGCGATCCGTTTTCAGGACCTGGCTTGCCCGGGCCGGGCTCACTGCAGGCGTTTCGATGCTGGTCATGGGGGCCGCAGAGGCGCAGCCGGTCAGGGGACTGTACGTTTCCGGGTCTGGCGGCGCGAGCTTCAACCAGGATCAGACAGTCCGTCTTTCTCCTGTCTTCCCGAGCGGCCGTGACCATTATCAGGCAGGCGTCACGGGACTCGGCAGCGTTGGCTGGGGCCTCGGAAACGGGTTCCGGGTCGAGGTTGAGGGAAATTACCGCAACAATCGTCTCCAGCAGTTCAAGAGCAGCCTATTCCCGTCGTCTGTTGGTGGTCGCCAGCAGAGCTACGGCGTGATGGCAAATGCCCTGTTCGACATGGATATCGGCCAGTCCTGGGTTTATCCGTATTTCGGCGCAGGCGTAGGCTACGGCTGGCAGTCCATGAACACCTATGTTCATGCGCCTAGCGGTGCATTCGACCAGCACGTCACGGGTACGGCAGGAAACTTCGCCTATCAGGGCATCTTCGGTCTGTCCTTCCCTGTTCCCTGGGTGGTTGGTCTCTCTGCCACGACAGAATACCGTTTCTACTCCCTGCTTGGGCCTAACGGTCATCACGCTACGGCGACAGGCGTTTACGGCGGCTGGGATCAGAAGCAGGCTTATGGCTCTTCCACGGGCAACCGCGATACCCGCACGAACTTCAATCACTCGCTGCTCCTAGGCCTGCGTTACGAGTTCAACCCGGCTCCGCCGCCTGCACCACCGGCTCCAGCAGTGATCGCTGCGCCCGCGCCAGCCCCGACACGCACGTATCTGGTTTTCTTTGACTGGGATTCGGCTGCTCTGAGCGAACGTGCGAAGTCTGTGGTGGCTGAAGCTGCCAAGAACTCCACTTCGACCCAGGTCACGCATATTGAAGTCAGCGGATATACGGACACGTCCGCTGCCCAGCCAGGGGCACGCGGTCAGGCTTACAATCTCGGCCTCTCCAACCGTCGCGCCGAAAGTGTGAAGGCTGAGCTGATCCGTGACGGTGTGGCGGCTGGCCTCATTTCCACGCAGGGCTTTGGCGAGGCTCACCCCCTCGTCCCGACAGGCCTAAATGCTCGTGAGCCTCAGAACCGCCGCGTTGAAATCGATTTCAAGTAAGGTTTAGCCTTACGTTTCAAACAGCCTTGAAAGCCGGCGCCCTTGACTGGGTGCCGGCTTTTTTCATGTCTGATCCGGTAAAACGATACAAAAAAAGCGGGGATAATCCCCGCCTTTTTCGTCACGAAGCTGAAGAGCTTCAGTGCTTGCGACGTGTCGTCTGACGCGTAGCTGCCTTCTTTTTCGTAGTGGTTGTAGCAGCCTTCGGCGTCGGTGCCGTAACAGCAGGCTTGGCAACAACAACGCCGGTCGCGTCCACAGTGATGTGTACAACCAGGTGTTCGCGCTTCTTGCCACCACCTGGGATCAGCTCCGCCGTGAACGTGTCTGCACCAGCATAGGCCGTTGCAGGGGTATAGTTCACGTAGGTGTGGCCATCGTAGTTGTAGAGGAAAGCCTTGCCGTGTGACGGCGCAGGATTCACACCGAAGGAGGAATAGCTGCTGCCGAAGGATTTCTGCACGGAGATCGCGCAGAGGCCATCGTCACTGCGAACGGTCATGTCCACATTCATCGTGCCATCAGCGGCGGTTGTGACCGGCGAGACGTGGCAGACTGCAGAAACCTTCTGGTAGCCGAAGGGGTTCGGCGTCACAGAGCGTTGAACGATCGCCTGCTGTGCGCAGCCGGAAAGAAGCAGGGAAAAGGCAAAGGCCGATCCCAGGGTAATGACGGAACCTCGCAGGCGCACGGTCAACTCCAACGCTCGTGACAGACTTAATGCCGCGCTTCCCGCGACAAGATAGACGTTCGCATGTAGAACAGGACGAGGCAGGGTGAAAGCCTGTCCGTCTCCCTTAAGCGCACTTTCAGGGCTTTTTCTGCGGTCGGCGCGATAAATTACAATTGAGAACGCGAACGCCCATTTTCCGCCACGAAATTATGTTGCAGGTAAAGAGCTTGCCGCACGTTTCTCACATGCGGATTCATCTTTCCGCGGGCCGCAAGCCCGGATTATGCTGTCTGTCTGTTTCCGGCCATCAGTCCCGGCCTTGTGGAGTTTGTCGATGCCTTCGTTTTTCCGTCGTTCCTTCGTCCGTCTGGCTGGTGCTGGCCTGGCGTGCACAACACTGTTTGCCGCTCATGCCACGCCAGCTTTCGCAGCTGAGTGCGGCAACTCCCCGGCTCATGAAGCTTTTGACGTCGCGGGCCTGAAGTCCGAACTGATGGTAACGGCTCTCTCCTGCAAGTCGCAGGATCGCTACAACGCGTTCGTTGCCAAGTTCCGGCCGTCCCTTCTGGACGCGGAAAAGCGCCTTGATGGCTATTTCCGCACCACATACGGCCGCCGCGCTCAGGCGGCTCACGATGATTACATCACGCAGCTAGCTGATGTGCAGTCTCTTGGCGGCCTGAAGTCCGGCACGGTCTTCTGTGAACAGCGCACAGCCATGTTCGATGAGATTGATGCACTCGAAACAGGTTCCGACCTGGCTCATTACGCCGAAGCCAAAGATGTTGCCCAGCCTGCGTCCTATGAGAGCTGTGCAGCACCTGCCACGGTTGACCGTCGCCCGCGCCATGGCACAACCAAAAGCACCACGACGCGTCGCACGCACCGCGCCTGATCTGTTGCCAAAAGTCAGTCGTTCTGTTCCATCCGGAAGCGTTCTCTTGACGTTCCGGACTGGGGCGGCGACAACGCAGACATGAGCGATCTGTTCGAGTCAGGCAAAGCAGGAAATACCAAGGCGACTGGCGGCCGCAAAGGCGCCGTCAACACGGATTATGGCGCACAGGATATCGAGGTCCTTGAGGGACTGGAGCCTGTTCGTCGTCGCCCTGGAATGTATATCGGTGGCACGGATGATAACGCCTATCATCACCTTGCCTCCGAAATTCTCGATAACGCCATGGATGAAGCCGTGGCCGGCCATGCCAGTAGCATCGAAATGCGACTGGAAGGCCCGCGGACCCTCATGGTGCGCGATAACGGTCGCGGCATCCCAACGGACCCTCATCCCAAATTCCCGGATAAATCCGCGCTGGAAGTGATCTTTACGACGCTTCATGCGGGCGGAAAATTCTCTGGCAAGGCATATGATACGTCTGGCGGCCTGCATGGTGTCGGCAGTTCGGTTGTCAACGCGCTCTCCGACAAGCTTGAAGTGGAAGTCGCCCGGGACCGGGTACTTTATCGGCAGGATTTCTCCCGTGGTGTGCCGCTTGGCCCTTTGGCCGAAGTCGGCAAGGCTCCCAATCGCCGAGGCACCACGGTCCGATTTTCGCCTGATCCGGAAATCTTCGGGAACCTTCATTTCTCCGCATCCCGCCTGTACCGGCTCTGCTGCTCCAAGGCCGCTCTGTTCCGTGGCGTCATCATTCAGTGGAAATGTGATCCGGAGCTCATCAAGGCTGGCGACGAAACACCAGTCGAAGCCACGATCCAGTTTCCGAACGGCCTCGAAGATGCCCTGACGGCAGAACTCGGTGCCAACCCTGATCTGTTGACGCCACTTTGGGCCGGAGAAGCCGAGCTTCCCCTGGCAGCCGACGGCCGAACAGGTGGCAAGGTAGAGTGGGCTGTCGCGTTTCTGGAAGCTGGCACATCCACACTCACCTCCTACTGCAACACGATTCCCACGCCGCAGGGCGGCACGCATGAAGCGGGCTTTCGAGCCGCTCTGGTTAAGGGTTTCCGTTCCTGGGGGGACCAGCGCAAGGTCAAAAGAGCAGCGGCGATCACGGCTGAAGATGTTCTTGGCGCCGTTGCCGCCAAGCTTTCTGTTTTTATTCGTGACCCGCAGTTTCAGGGCCAGACCAAGGAAAAGCTGACCAATCAGGAAGCCTCGCGTCTTGTAGAAGGCGCCCTGCGTGACCGAATCGATCATTGGCTCGGCGGGAACCCGCAGCAGGCCGATAATCTTCTGGCGTTCATGGTGGAGCGCGCTGAAGAGCGTTTGCGCCGTCGTGAAGTCAAGGAAACGGCGCGAAAAAGCGCGACCCGCAAACTGCGCCTTCCCGGCAAGCTGACAGACTGCACCCGCGAGAACGCCTCCGAGACCGAACTGTTTCTGGTCGAGGGCGAATCGGCCGGTGGCTCTGCGCGCCAGGCACGTGACCGGGAAACGCAGGCTGTTCTGCCACTACGCGGCAAGATTCTGAACGTCGCCTCCGCCACCGCTGACAAGCTCCGCGGGAATCAGGAACTCCGTGACCTGACGGAAGCTCTTGGCTGCGGTCTGGGGTCGTCTTTCGACATCAGCCGGCTTCGCTACGGCCGCGTCATCATTATGACAGACGCCGACGTCGACGGGGCGCATATTGCCTCCCTTCTGATGACATTCTTCTATCGCGAAATGCCGGAACTGATCCGTCATGGTCATCTGCATCTGGCTCAGCCGCCGCTGTATCGCCTGACGCATGGGGCGAAGACGGTCTATGCGATGAACGATCAGGATCGTGACAAGCGCATCAAGGCGGACTTCAAGTCCAATGCGAAGGTCGAAGTGTCCCGATTCAAGGGTCTGGGCGAGATGCCTGTGAAGGACCTCAAGCAGACGACGATGGATCCTGCACGCCGGACGCTTCTGCGGGTTGTTGCTCTTCCTGAAGATCGCGCGCTGACAAGCGAACGCGTGGAAAGCCTCATGGGGCGCAAGCCGGAACTCCGATTCCGCTTCATTCAGGAGCATGCCCGTTCCGTCGAAGATCTTGACGTCTGAACGTGACCACTGGTGTGCAGCCTGTTGAAAAATACGGACAACTTAAGGCGGTAGGGCTACTGATCGGGGGGATATCCTCCTTCCAGATCGGCGCCACGCTGGCGAAGGGGCTTTTCCCGCTCTTTGGTCCAACCGGAATGGTGGGGCTGCGTGTCTGCATGGCCGCACTCATTCTGCTGGCCATCTGGCGCCCGACTCGCATGACCCTGACACCAGTTGCCCTGAAACTGCTGCTGCCTTATGGCGCGTCTGTCGCGGTCATGAACTTCTGCTTCTATGTGGCGCTGGTTCGCCTGCCACTGGGAATCGTGGTTGCACTTGAATTCACGGGCCCGCTGACGCTCGCACTTGCTGGGTCACGTCGCTGGCTCGACCTGTGCTGGGTACTCTTTGTAATTTCCGGGCTGTATCTGCTGCTGCGTCCCGAGACAGCAGCCGTCGCCGGATCTGCCCATGCTCTGGATATATTCGGAGTCTGTGCAGCACTCCTGAGTGGCTGCGGGTGGATCGTGTACATCCTCACAGGCACCCGCATGGGGAAAATTCTGGATGCGGGGCAAGCGACAACACTGGGGATGGCCACGGCGGGGATTTTTCTTCTCCCCTGCCTGATCCCCACAATTCCCACCGTCATCACGCATCCGTGGCAGGGTGGAGCAGCTCTCAGCGTGGCCGTTCTTTCCTCAGCCGTGCCTTATATTCTTGACATGATGGCCATGCGTCGCCTTCGACCGAAAGACCTTGGAATTCTGCTGAGCATGGAGCCCATGCTCGGCGCCGTTTCAGGCTGGATCTTTCTGGGCGAAGCGCTGTCGATCACGCGATGGGCAGGCGTTCTGTGCATCGTTGTTGCGTCTCTCGGCAACGTTCTCACAGCCCGGAAAGCCACTCTGCACTAACCATCCGGGAAAAGGATAATCAGACGCTTTCAGCAACCCAGTTCCGGCGTTTGGTGGCTTTGCCAATACCCGGGTTAAAGCAATTGCATGGGTCCAGACTGCGATAGTGTTCGATCATCTCTTCCGGCGCATCGTAAAGATGACCAACGTTATGCTCGGCAGGATAACGGGCACCCCGGGCTTCCAAACCTGGCAGCATGGAGTGCTCCACGGCCATAGCGTTGTAGCCCTTTTTCACCACGTAATCCTGATGCATCACGTGGCAGAAGAAGTGGCCGTAGTAGAGTTTGACGATAAGCTTGTCTTCAATCTCTTTCGGTAGGGTTTCAAACCACTCCCGGTCATTTCGGCGCAGCGCCACATCAAGAGCAACAATGTCTTCTGCCGTCTTTGAATGAACGGCACGGTAACGGATGGCCGCTCCGGCTGCGGCAAAGCGATGGAGGAAGGCCAGCTTGCCTTCTTCCGAGGTGCAGGCAAAGAAATCGCCAGACGTTTTTGAGTGCCATTCTTCAAGATACGCTTTGACGGGCGCTGCGAGCTCTGCCGATACCTTGAGCATGAGATGATGTTCGAAACGATCCCGGAAATCACACATGCGTGCCGGGAGCTGCTTGGGAATGACCTTACTGAAAGCCTGAAGCAACAGGTCACTCAGGTGGCCTGAAATGCCGGGGATGCGCTGTACGGCAATATCGAACCGGGATTTCAGACCGAAGAACGTGGGCAGGAACCGTGTACCCATGTAGCGAATGATGGCTGTCGTGTCCTTGCCATACACCTCGGCAATATTGAACGCGTCCCGGTGGATATATTCTCCGGCGATTGGCAACTCATCGAAGCTTGTCAGGATATGGCGGCGTAGGTCTTCCAGATCCTGCGTGCTGTTGGTCCCGATGTAGAACACCGCTGGATTTTTATTGGCCTTGAAGGTGTCGAGGCGAACGGCAAACACAACCAGCTTTCCCGCGCATCCAGCGGCTTCGTGCCAGCGGTTGGGGTCCGCATTAAAGCGTGCAGGCGTTTCAGCATCCACGTCCCGCACATGCTGGGCGTAACCAGCGTCATGGCCGCGGCCTGCGTTCCAGTCGATAGCGCTATCCGGAAGTTGCCCAGCCTGGACGGCAGAAAGAATCTGCTCTGGATCACCTGCAAGGCGGATTCCCAGATGGTTGACGAGATGCAGTTTCCCATCTGCCCCCATCTGACCGAACAGGGCCATTTCCGTGAAAGCAGGCCCGCGCTGCACCAGAGCGCCGCCGGAATTGTTACTCACACCCCCCAGAACGGAGGCACCAATACAGGATGAGCCAATAACCGAGTGGGGCTCGCGGCCAATCTTGGCGAGCTTTTCTTCCAGATCATGCAGGGTCGAGCCAGGAAGACAAACAACCTGCCGCCCCTCACCGATCAGGTGGATGCCATCCAACCGGTTCGTGCTGATGATGACGATCTCGCGGTCATAATCGTTGCCATCCGGTGTAGAGCCACCGGTTAGGCCGGTGTTAGCGGCCTGCATGATGATGATCTTGCCACTTTCAGCACAGAGCTTGGCAGCTTTCCACAGTTCAACAAGGTTTCCTGGCTGTAGAACGGCCAGCACATCGCCGAGCCCAAACCGGTATCCTTTACGGAAGCGATAAGTCGCGTTGGGCTTGGTCAGAACATGACGACGGCCAACGACCGAACGAAGGGCATCAAGGAAAACCGTGTTCCCGCTGGAGCTGGCCGGCATGTCTGTATTCTTCCTTCAACGTTTCTGGCGTTGCTACCGTCAAAGCGCAGCCAGCGGACTCCATGGTTCCAAAATTTACGCCTGTTCAGCGACAGGCTTACAGACACCCCCGCAAGAGCGCGCCGTCCATGCCTCAGATCAAGCAATGGGATCACAATTGGGCGACTATTTAATACGCCCGAAAAGACGCTCGATCTCGCTACGCGTCAGTTTTAACCAGGTTGGACGGCCGTGCGAACAGGTATTGGCGCGCGGAGTACGCTCCATTTCCCGCAAAAGGGCATCCATTTCTTCCGGTTTCAGGCGTCGGCCGGCGCGAATGCTTCCATGACAGGCCATTCGGGCCAGAATGGCATCCAGACGATTGGAAAAACTATCCGTATTGCCAGCATCAAGATCCGGATCATTGGCGAGTTCGTCCGCCACATCCCGCAGAAGGCCCTGAACGTCCTTTGTGCCGAGAAGGGCGGGGACTGATCGGAGCAGCACGCTCCCTGCACCAAAGGATTCGAGGTCTATCCCCAGCCTAGACAGATCTTCAGACCGTGCCAGCAGAGCCTCAGCGTCCCGTCGGGGAAGGTCCACGACTTCAGGCAGAAGAAGAGCCTGAGAGCGTAGAATCCCGCTGGCATATTGCTCTCGCAAGCGCTCATGAGTCAGACGCTCATGAGCCGCATGCTGATCCACGAGAACCAGATCTCCATCAGGGGCAACGGCAATAATGTACGTGTCAAAGACCTGAGCCACCGAAGCGCCAAGCGGAAAAGAAGCGTCAAGATGCTCCGGGACAGGTTGGGGCGCACGCGCAGCCGGCGCAAAACCGGCCTCCTGCTCAGCAAAGCCCGATCGATCGGGAGCGAATGGTGCTGCCTTGTGTACGTTCAACGGTAACGATGCTGCTGGCTCTGCCCGGAACTCCGTGAAAGAGGGCAGTTCAACGGGAACGTCTGGTCGCGACGGGTAGGAAATTGAGGGACGCGCTGGACGTGACCCAAAGCTGGCGTGGATTCCGCCTCCGCCACTGGACCCGTGACCGAGTGCCCGACCCAAACCGCCAATAACGAGCGCACGGACTTCAGCTTCATCCGCAAAGCGCAGTTCTGTCTTGGCAGGATGTACGTTCACATCCAGTCGCTCCAGAGGCACCTTGAGATGAAGAGCCATCACCGGAAAACGTCCACGTTCAATGACGGGACGATACGCCACACGGATGGCGGTCCGCAGCATGGGGTCTGTAACCGGGCGGTGATTGACCATGATGAACTGGCCCGAACCGGTAGCCTTGGTTTTGGCAGGGCCACATGCAAAGCCGGACAGGCGTATATGGCCGCGCTGTTCATCAAGCGGGATCAGCGTGTCAGGTGTTGTCTCCAGAACCGTTGCCGTCCGGGAGATGGGGCTCTGTTCGGGCAGGTCAAACAGGACCTTGTCGTCCAGTGTGACGCGCATGGCGCAATGCGGCGCGCTCAGAGCCAGCCGCCGCATGACCGATTCAGCATGACTGTTTTCCACACGCGGGCTTTTAAGAAATTTGCGTCGCGCAGGGGTGGCGAAGAACAGATCCGTAACCACAATCCGCGTGCCCACCGGACCGGACGATGGGTGTGGCGGCGTGATGACGCCTCCGTCGACACGAATGCACCAGGCCGTGTCAGATTCGGCTGTTCGGGATGTAATGGAAAGGCGTGCGCTTGCCCCAATGGATGGCAGGGCTTCTCCACGAAAACCAAGCGTGCGGATCTGAACGAGACGTTCGTCCTGCAATTTGGATGTGCAATGGCGCTGGACAGCCATGTCCAGCTCTTCCGGCGTCATGCCGCAACCATTGTCCGTGACATCAATACGATCTGTGCCGCCAGCGCGCAGGGCGACCACAAGACTTGTGGCGCCAGCATCAATCGCGTTCTCGACAAGCTCTTTCAGAGCCGCAGCCGGGCGTTCAATCACCTCACCCGCAGCAATCAGATCAACAACATGACCTGAAAGCCGACGGATGACCGGGCGTACAAGGGAAGTTTTCTCAGACAGGATGGTGGCTCACAATCCTGAAGGCAGGGAGAGTGCTGTTTACAGCACGCCCAGAAAGTGACCGCTCTTTTTCTTGACGGTCGGGGTCGCGCCTGTTGCAGGGTTACGCCCCAGAGCCGAGTTCTCACGAATACGGCGGTTTTCAGCGTCCCCGTCGACTACGGAGCCAGCCTGGCCGCCCTTCCAGAACATTAAGTTATCAACGAAGCCAGCATCGGCAGCACCGAGTTCGGCATTGTTGGGAGCACCCGAAGCCTTGTCCACCTGGCCAACTAGAGCGGACTGGCCGCTGCTGTTTTCGCCGTTGAACGGGTGAAGGGCTGCATCCGGAGATAGCGTTTCAAGAGCCTGCATCCGCGGGCTCTCGTCCGGACGGTGCGCGTCGGCAGCGCCAGGAAGCTGCATCTTCTCTGTAGGCGGCATGGACAGCGGAGCACGCGTCGTGACGGTGTATTCGTCTGGCATGTAGCGTTCCATGCCGAAGGCCCGCTCCAGATCGCTGCCTGAGCAACCAGACAGCATCAGGCCGAATGAAGCAATTGCACCCATCTGTACGCTGAGACGGGCAACTGGAAGACGGTTACGGCGCATTGAGGGACCTTGGGACGCGATCATGATGGGATAGTCCTACAGTCCACGCAGCGTGGGGGCAAGCTCCCCTTGCTCACTGCGGCTGGCTGTTACGTTCAGCAAGAAGAGAGTCGATCAGCCAGACGGCCACTCCACACACAATACCGGCATCGGCAATGTTGAAGACATACCATGACCAGCCGAAGGCATGAGCATGGAGGAAATCTACAACAGCGCCGTACCGCAGGCGGTCAATGACGTTACCGATGGCTCCGCCTGCGATGGCCCCGCAGGCGCCGGCAACCAGGGTTCGGCGCGTCTTTGTCATGGTCCAGACCAGCAGGCAGACAGCCAGCAGCGAGACCGTGCAGAAGACCAGAGGCCCTTTGCTGCCCAGACCACCAAACATTCCAAACGTCACGGCATGGTTCCAGACCATAGTGAAGTTCAGGAATGGGAGGATCTGGACAGACCCTTTCTCCGGCAGATTATAACCGTAGAGAATCCAGTCCTTGCTGGCCTGATCCAGAACGAGGACCAGAACCAGCAGGGCGAGCCCAAGAACCAGCCGCCCCATACGGCTCATACCTTCCTGCCAGAGGGACATCAGGCACTCACCACACTGACGCAGCGACGGCACAGAGCCGGATGCTCGGCATTTTCACCCACATCCGGAAGCACCTTCCAGCAACGGGCACATTTATGACCCGGCGCACGCTCGACTTCTGGGCCACCGTGAACTGTTTCGCCCGGAAGAAGCTCGATCTCCGCGTGGGACGTGATGAGCAGCTCTGCCCAGTCAATTCCGGTAAGAGACGCTGCCTCTTCCTGTGAGATCGGAAGCGTCACACTGGCTTCCAGGGAGGCGCCGATGACGCCATCACGGCGGGCTGTTTCCAGCTCGGTCGTGACAAGGCGGCGGTAGGCGCGGATCTCGTCCCAGTTGGCGCCCAGTTCCGGGTTGTTCCACTCGGGATCAGGCTCAAAGAACTGCTCCAGATGGATGCTGCTCCCTTCACCGAAACGGGCACTCCAGGCTTCTTCTGCGGTGAAGACCAGAACGGGTGCCAGCCAGGTGCAGAGCGCACGGTGCAGAGCATCCAAAACCGTGCGGGAGGCGCGGCGCGTCAGATCAGAAGGAGCGTCGCAGTAGATCGCGTCCTTACGGATGTCGAAATAGAAGGCGGACAGATCCGTCGTGCAGAAACCATGCAGGGCCGGATAGACACCCACCCACTGATGCGTCTCGACGGCCGTGCTGATCAGGCCGCGCAGTTCCGAGAGGCGGTGCAGGATGTACTGCTCCAGCGGCGGCATTTCAGCGTAGGGGACAGCCTCTTCTTCCGTGAAGCCATCCAGCGCCCCCAGCAGCCAGCGCAGAGTGTTGCGCAGGCGACGGTAAAGTTCGCCCTGCTGCTTCAGGATCTCGTTGCCGATGCGCAGATCTTCATTCGTGTCGGAGTTCAGCACCCACAGACGCAGAATGTCGGCACCCAGTGAGTCCGTGACGTCTGCCGGGGCAATGACGTTGCCGAGCGACTTGGACATCTTGCGGCCCTGCTCGTCCAGCACGAAGCCGTTCGTCACAAGGGCTTTGTAGGGGGCAACGCCACGTGTGCCGACGCTTTCCAGCAGGGACGACTGGAACCACCCGCGATGCTGATCAGAGCCTTCCAGATAAACGTCTGCCGGGAAATTCAGGCCTTCCTGCCCCAGAACGAACTGATGCGTGGAGCCGGATTCAAACCACACGTCCACAATATCGAAGACCTGTTCGTAGTCTGCCGGGTCACGGTTTGGACCAAGGAAAACAGCCGGGTCTGTGTCGTACCAGACGTCCGCACCCTTTTCGTGGAAAGCCTTGACGATCCGGTCCATGACGTCTGCATCACGCAGAACTTCACCGCTCCGCTTCTCAACGAAGACGGCAATCGGCACGCCCCAGGCGCGCTGACGGGAGATGCACCAGTCCGGACGCTGCTCGACCATGGAGGTCAGGCGGCGACGGGCGGCTTCAGGCACGAAGGTGACAGGATCAAGCGCCTTGAGAGCCTTCTCACGCAGCTTCGTTTCCCCATCCATCGCGATGAACCATTGAGGTGTGGCGCGGAAGATGATTGGCGCCTTGGAACGCCAGGAATGCGGATACGAATGACGGATCTTACTGCGGGCCATAAGGCCAGTCGCTGGTGCGTCGTCATGTTCACCGGCCTGGCGGGCTTCCGTCAGCAGATCACAGACCGGGTCAGCCGCTTTGAAAACATGGATGCCTTCGAGATGCGGAACCCATGACGCGTAGCGACCGTCATCCTGCACCAATTCCGGCACTTCAATGCCGAACTGGCGGCAGACGATAAAGTCATCCTGACCATGAGACGGCGCCATGTGAACAAGGCCCGTACCAGCATCTGTCGTGACGAAATCGCCCGGAAGCATCGGCACGTCATATTCGTAACCACGACCACGTAGCGGATGAGCGGCAATAGCGCCTTCCAGCGCGCTGCCGGGCAGCGTGTAAAGAATGTGATGCGCGCTGATACCGGTTTCAGCGCAGAAGGCCTCAACACGGTCTTCCGCGATCAGCAGACGCGCGCCCTGCGGGACAACGCTGGCTTCCGTGATCTCATCAGCACGCAGAACCACGTAGGTGATGTCCGGACCATAAGCGAGCGCGCGGTTGGCTGGAATGGTCCACGACGTTGTGGTCCAGATAACGGCTGAGACGCCATCGAGAGCGTCACCCGGCGTCGGGTCTTTGATGATCGGGAAGGCGACGAAGATCGTGGTGGAATCAACGTCGTGATATTCGATCTCGGCTTCGGCCAGAGCGGTCTTCTCGACGGGGCTCCACATAACAGGGCGCAGGCCCCGATACAGACCGCCATTCAGCAGGAACTTGCCGATTTCTCCAACGATTTTGGCTTCAGAGCTGTAGTCCATCGTGACGTAACGATTGGCCCACTCGGCCTGAACACCGATGCGTTTGAAGTCTTCCGCCTGCTTGCTCACCCACTCGGCGGCATATTGGCGACACTCTGCACGGAACTGGAGCAGGGGAACCTGATCCTTGTCCTTGCCAGCCTTGCGGTACTGTTCCTCGATCCGCCATTCGATCGGCAGACCATGACAGTCCCATCCCGGCTGATAGCGGACTTCGAAACCGGACATGCGATGCGCACGGTTGATGACGTCTTTCATCACCTTGTTCAGCGCATGACCAATGTGAATGTGCCCGTTGGCATACGGAGGGCCGTCGTGCAACGTGAAGACCGGGCGTCCCTTCCCTTCCTCACGGATTTTCCCGTCCAGATCCATGGCCGCCCAGCGGGCAAGCGTCTCAGGCTCACGCTTCGGCAGGCCACCCCGCATAGGGAAGCCGGTGCGCGGCAGGAACACAGTATCGCGGTAGCGGTCCTGCTGTTCTTTGAAGGTCGTATCGGACTTGTCGGACATGGGACGGGCCAACTTTGGTCATTCACACAAAATAAGGGGGACCATATGGAGATTGGGCGGGGATGTGGTCAAGTCTTCTGAGGGTAAACCGCGTCATGTTCTGCCAAAAACGCTGTTATTCAGGCCTTCAAGACAATTGAATGACAGGTCTGGTCATGGATTGTTTCAGGGGCAGAAGCATGATCTGTTTTGGCAGAAGATCTGTACGGGGGCATTTTCATGAAGACATTCTGGCTGGTTGCGATCCTGGCGATTGCTCCTTCTCTCGCGGTAGCACAGGCCCCTCGTTGTCCGGCGCCGGCAGCTGTTCCGTCCAAATCTGATCTGCCTCATCTTCTGATGACATCCCAAGACCGCGGTTTTCTGTGGAAAGCCACGAAAGATGGTCATACGTCGTGGCTGTACGGCACTGTTCATGCCTCTCGCGAAGAATGGTTGATGCCTGGGCCGCTCATACGGTCCGCCATCCTGCAAAGCCAGGCTGTTGCGCTTGAACTGAATCTGCAGGATCCCCAGACACTGGCAGCCCTTCGCAAACCCGAAGAACCAGCCAACCGTGAAAAGCTGATTGCTTCAGGGCGGAAGAAAAAACTCGATGCCCTGGCAGATGAACTCTGTATTCCCACGGCAGGCTTTGCCACTACGGCAATCGGCCTTGAAGCAGCCGGGCTTAGCGCGTCAGCTGCCCGTGCAGATGGATATTATCCCGATTATGCCGTCGACTTTGTCCTTCAAGGAATGGCGGGCAGCCTGAAAAAGGAAGTTATCGCGCTCGAAGATGTTCAGACACAGCGTAACCTCCTGATCTCCCCCAAGCTGTCCGAAGAAAACGCCTTCATTGATGAAACCATCAAGCAGATTTCCTCGGGGGAAGCGCGGAAGGATGAAGATCAGTTGATTGCGATGTGGGGGCGCAGCGATCTGACGCGACTGAACCAGTACAAACAGTGGTGCAAATGTGAGCGGACACCACAGGAGAAACGCCAGACGTTCCACATGATTGATGAGCGAAATGCAGCGATGGCCCAGAAAATCCTGACCCTTCATGATTCTGGAAAGTCCCTGTTCGTGGCAGTTGGGTCTTTACACATGGCGGGCCCACAAGGACTTCCTGCGCTCCTGAAAAAGGACGGCTTCGACGTGCAGCAGATCCTGCCTGCGCCTTCGGCAAAAACGTCGCTTTAAACAGCAGGCGCTTTGCCTGAACGACCTGGGAAGCTACAGTCCGGCAGCAGTATTTTCTGCATTCGGACAGGGTGGATGGTGACCCCGGCATGAAGCGCGTTTTCAGGAAAATCTTTTCCCGCCCACCCGAACGTGAGGCAGCCCCCCCGCTGCCGTCTCATATCGAGATCATCCGTGAGAAAGCCCTGAAAGGGCACCATCTGGAAATCGTCCAGTGGGGGCAGATCCTGCTGGAGAGCATTTATGTTCCCAAGGACCCTGTCGGGGCATTGGAATGGTTTACAATTGCCGCAAAGGCTGGGTTCGGGCCGGGGCACAATATGAGGGGCCGGTGCTTTCAATTCGGCTGGGGATGCGAAAAAGACCTTCAGGAAGCCTCCCGGTGTTATGCAGCAGCAGCTGACGCTGGAGACGAATGGGGCCGCTATAATCTGGGCATTCTGACCATGCGGGGCATCGGGCAGCCCCAGGATCTGCCAAAGGCGCTTCATCTGTTTCGAACGGCGGCGCACAAGGGCCATGCAAAATCCATGAACCTGTATGCGCGTTTTCTGGAAGAAGGCTGGGTTGTGCCCCAAGACCGCGCGGCAGCCTTGGACTGGTATCGGAAGTCAGCAGAAGGTGGAGATTACCGGGGGCAGCACAACTATGCGACGGCGCTGGTGGATGCTGGCCAGATTGACGAAGCGCTGGGCTGGTGGCGCAAGGCTGTTGTGGATGCCACGTCTGACATTCTTCTGGCGATGAACAAGAAGCTGGCTCTTCTGGGAAACAAAAGAGACCCAGCTCTGGAAACACGGGTTCAGGACCGTCTGAAAGAAATGGGCGTGCCGCTCTCCACCGAGGACGCAAAAATCAGGCCGGAATAATCCGGCCTGACATGAGGCTCAATAATTGGCCGAAATGTTGGCCAGGAACGAGCGACCAACCGCAGGTGTTGCACGGTCAGAGAACAGATTGCTGTAGTTCAGGCGGTTATCGAGGTTGTAGCCATTCATGGCGATCCGCCAGTGCTTGCCGAAATTATGGGAAATCACGGCATCCCACTCCATGGTGGCAGGAACACGCGCCGTATTGGCGGCATTGAGCCAAACCCCGTCGCGCCATGTCAGTCCGCCACCAAACGTCAGGTTCCAGGGACGATTGGGAGCGATGGTGTAGGTGGACCAGATGGTTGCCGAATTTTTCGGCGCATACTGAATACGCTTGCCAACATCCGCTGCCGTGAGAGAGCTAACCGTGGTTGCGTCGTAGTAAGCGTAGGTGCCGATCATGGTCCAGTTCTTCAGGATCTCACCGGACACACTGAGTTCGACGCCCTGATTGCGCTGCCTGTCGCTGGATGACGTGACATCACCGGTAGACGCATCCGTCTGCATGGCGTTGCCCTTCTCCAGCCTGAAAACAGACGCGGTGAAGCCCATGCGACCGTGAAAGGCGTTATATTTGGCGCCGAGCTCGTACAGGCTGCTGCGTTCCGGGCTGAATCCTTCCGTTGAGGATTTCAGGGGTTCGGTTCCGCTGGTCACATACAGTCCAAGCGGCGTCGTGGACTGGGCCCAGTTGAAATAGACCATCAGATTACTGTTTGGCGTGTACATGAGGCTGACACTGGGATTGAACGTATCCTGTGTCTGCCCATAAGAGACGCCTGCCCCGGCTTCCCCACCGTTCGCCGCGTAGTGGCTGTCCCAGTGATCCCAGCGAAAGCCACCGCGGACCGAGAACCATGACGTCAGCCAGAACTGTTCGGAGAAGAACGCCCCAACATCAGTCGCATCGCCTGTTTTGTAACGCGGTTGGCCGACCCCGGACACATTGACCAGATCGTAGCTGTATTGACTGGCAGACCCCAACAATAGACCCGGCTGCGTGGCAGAAGGGTTGAGAAGGCTTGTGGTATCGGCCTTTGTGCCATTCTGGCCGTTGAAGTTATACGCGTAGTTTGTGCGGCGGTCATAAACGTGTTCGATATCCACACCTGCAATAATCTGGTGACGGATGCTGCCGGTCGAAAATTTCGCAACGCCGGAGAACACGTCCTGCACCGACCAGTCATTCTGCTGGTAGGGCTCTGGACCGCCAAGATGGCCACGTCTGTCAACAACCGCGGCAGACGGATTGGTGAAGAAATCCGTCGCGCAGGTTGTGTCACAGCCGGGCTGGGAGGCTGAGAAATAACGGCTGTATTTGCCGCCGCGAAGGTCGTTATAGAACGTGATGTTCTTGTTCAGGTCGAACTTCAGTCGGGCCGTCAGCATATCCACACTGGAGGCGTCCTGGTCATAGGTCGTGCCATACCAGTTGTTGCGGTTGAGCCCGTATTCCGTGATGGGGACAGCAACCTTTGTTCCCGGCTTGGTAATGACAGGCACACCATAATCCGGAACGTTGTTGCTGGTCTGATGCAAGTATTCGAGGGTGAGCGTTGTACGCTTGCCCAGGCCAAAGGCGATGGATGGCGCAATACCCCAGCGGTGGGAATAGACGTCATTCCGGCCAACCGTGTTGTTCTCGTTCCCCATACCCGTGATGCGGATGGCCGTTGATTCACCGATCTGCTTATTGAAATCGAGGGTGCCGCGATAATAATCAGCGGAGCCACCTGAGAAACTGCCGCTATAGCTGTCCCCGAGGTGGGCAACCTTCGTGGTAATGTTGATCGCTCCGCCCGTCGTCCCGTTCCCGAAAACTTCCGACGATGGTCCTTTAATGACCGTGATGTGGTCGTAATCAAAGCTGTCCCGGGTATAGACGCCGAAGTCACGCAGACCATTTTCATAAATGTCGTTACTGGCTGAGAAGCCGCGGATCAGAAACTGATCTCCCGCCATTCCCCCCTCGCCCTCTCCGACAGATGCGGTGACACCCGGAACATTGCGCAAAGCCTCATCAAGGGATTTGACGTTCTGCTGCTCCATCAGGACTTTCGGCACAACGTTGATGGTCTGCGGCGTGTGCAGAACATCATCCGGGAGGCGGCTGATCCCCATCGGCGTCTGCAGAATGTTCATCGGCGAACCGACGACATGAAGATGCTCGGCCTCTGCGGCGCTGGCCTCCACACTACTAGCCTGCTGAACATCAGAATGAGGCGTTGGAACCGTAGTTGTCGGTGTTTCCTTGGGAAGAGCTGCTGCATTGCGCCGCCCTTGTGAATGGCGCGTTTTGTGATGGTGCGAGGTGGACTGGGCATGGGCGGCCGTGCCCACCAATGTCAGACCAGCGGCAAGAGAAAGTGGCCCGAGGGGCCGGATGGAATGTTTCGGGTGCATCGCATCACGATCCTGCAAAAGGATAAAAGCGATTGCCCTTAAAGCGACAATGAGAATGATTCTCAATATAGGAAAGCGAGAATTTTACATCCTTCGTCATAAATTAGACATTCAGTGATATAATTAGCACAGAGACCGCCCTGGATATGGGCATAAAAAAACAGGCTGTTCCTCACGGAACAGCCTGCTGGAAAGCTCATCAAAAATGATGCGGGTTTTAAATCTCTAGAAGACCGCGCGCCTGTTCGGCATCCTGAGCAATCTGGGCTTTGAGCTCTTCGAGCCCCGAGAAGCGCTTTTCATCTCGCAGCAGAGCAATCAGAGCGACACTCAGGGTCTTGCCGTAAAGGTCTTCCGAAAAATCAAAAAGATGAACCTCAAGACGGCTTTCCTGCCCGTCGTTGATCGTCGGGCGTCGGCCAATATTTGCCACTCCGGGGATGACACGCCCATCTGGTAGCGTCACCTGAACGGCATAAACTCCGCGTGCGGGTTCAAGATGCTGACGAAGGGGAATGTTCGCTGTGGGAAAGCCCAGAAGCCGCCCCCGCTGATCTCCATGAATAACCGGCCCGACGATTGACCATGGCCGGCCCAGTTCCAGTGCTGCCCTTTCAGGATATCCTTCCTGAAGGAGACGGCGAATGCGGCTGGATGAGATGGGGCCGCCCTCATCCACTAACTGCGGCACGATCGTCAGCCCGACACCCTTTGGCGCCAGAAGCGCTTCCAGATCGTCAGTGTTTCCGGTTCTACGGTGGCCAAAGGCAAAATCTGCGCCACAGGCGACATGACGAACACCAAGAGACCGCAGAAGAACATCCTGAACGAAGGATTCAGCGCTTAACCGTGAAAACTCTTCGTCGAAAGGAATCTGGAAAACGTGCGACACACCTTGCTCTTCCAGAGCCTTGGCGCGAACATCCGGGAGCATGAGCCGACACGGCGGGTCCTGAGGGCGAAACAGCTCTCTGGGATGCGGATCGAACGTCACGACGGACAGGGGATGGTCTGGACGTGCGGCACGGAGGCTATTCAGAAGGTGCACATGCCCGCGATGAACGCCGTCAAAATTCCCTAGAGCGGCAACTGTACCAAGGGCGTCCTTCGGGATATCTCGCCAATCAGTGTGCAGGGTCATACGGGGAGACTGAACTTCTGGGTAACGTCATTCAGATCCGCCGCGTGCGGTACGCCTTCATGCGGCACTGTCTGATCCTGTGGCCGTACAAGCTGACAGACCTTAAGGCCAGCTTCCAACGCAGCATCCAGTTCTGCTCCGATGTCAGAAAGGAAGAGAATATCTTCCGGATTCAGGCCGCAGGCTGCCGCAATTTTTGTGTATGACGCTGCGTCTTTCTTCCCACCTGTAGAAAGGTCGAAAAAGCCGTCGAACAGGGACGTCAGGTCACCCTGCTCCGTATAGCCATACAGAAGCTTCTGGGATGGAATGGAGCCGGAGGAGTACACCGCGAGACGCAGGCCGCCCTCAGACCAAGCCTTCAGGGCTGGGGGAACGTCTTTGTAGAGATCTGCCCGGAGCGTGCCATCTTCAAAACCCTGCCGCCAGGTGATGCCCTGAAGTGTTTTGAGGGGAGCCGCTTTCTCGTCCTTCGCCATCCAGTCCTGACAGACCTTCAACGGATCTTCTCCAGGATGGGAGATGGCAATATCTGCTCGTGCGGCCACAACCTGCGGGTTTGTGTGGTCTTCGATCAAAGCCGGAAGGGCCTTGGCCGCATAAGGGAACATGACGTCCCGAACGAAAGAGATCGGCAGGGTCGTGCCTTCGATATCAAGCAGGACGAGACGGATCATGTCGGACTTTCAGGAGGAAATGGAGACGTCTGCGGGGAAACGCTCGGCGATGTCATCGCCTGTATATTGAGCGATCCAGCCAGTTGTGTCGGTGAAAACGCGCAGAGCGACCACATCCGGGGACGGACCAGCATCAAACCAGTGAGGAATGCCTTCTGGCACAGAAATCAAGTCTCCGGCCGTGCAAAGAACCGAATAGATCCGACCGTGAATGTGCAGGACGAAAGCGCCCTGACCATGCACGAAGAACCGGACTTCATCTTCGCTGTGCGTATGCTCCGAGAGGAACTTCTTGCGCAACTCTGGCAGATTGGGCGTGGACGCATTGATGCGCACCACGTCTGCACTTCCCGCGCCCGTTTCACCCATCAGGGTGTCTAGGTAGGGGCGATACGCGTCCAGAATTTCGTCCGTCGTCGCGTCTTTTGCAGGCGTGACAGGCGGCGTCCAGCGTTCAAAACGGATGTTGTGCGGACGCAGGGTCTCCGCGATTTCCCCGGGGGTGGTGACGTCGAGAAGGATCGTTTCGGGGCTATCGTCCCGATAAACAGTCAGTCTGCTCATGGTTCAGCGTGCCTTCTGGAGACGGGCGAGATGGCAGGCAAGCAGGAATTCAAGCCCTTCAAGCCGCGCCAATGCTGTGAACATATCTTTACCCCAGACATAAACGCCATGACCGCGGATCAGGTAACCCAGACGCATGTCCGACAGTTTCGGAGCGACAACTGTCGAGAGACGGGCGATATCCTGATCGTTGTGAAACAGGGGTAACTCCAGGCCGGTGTCGTGCGTTGACTGGCCTTCGAAAACCTTCAGCACTTCATAGCCCGCGAGGGTGATCGCGTCTGTTGGTTCATCCATGGACAGGATGGTGGCGGCAACAGAGTGACCGTGCAGTACAGCCCCGATTGACGGATTATGTGCGTAGAGCTGGGTATGCAGCAGGGTTTCCGCACTGGCCCGCTTCGTTGGGTCCAGCGGTACGCCTTCAGGGGTGATCTGGATCACGTCCTGCTCTGTCAGGAAGCCTTTGTGCCCTCCTGACCGCGTGATGGCGATGCGGCCATCTGCCAGCCGTACGGACAGGTTGCCAGCTGTCGCTGGAACCCAGCCGCGCTGATCCATCCGCTGGCCCGCCCGGACGATTTGCCCGGCGCCCTCGGTCCATGCCGTATCAGACGTCGTATTCAACATCAGACCTGCGTGCGGTGCGTGTCGCTGTTGGTGGTCGTCTGGCTGTAACCGGGCGACTGATTGGGGGCCGAGATATGACCCGGCGCCTGATTGGCTTCAGGCGGCGTCATGTTCTCGTCTTCGCCCATGTTCTTCTTGAAGGACTTGATGCCCTTCGCGAAGTCTCCCATCAGGCCGCTGATCTTTCCACCGCCGCCAAACACGACGAGCAGGACGACCGCCAGGATCAGCCAGTGAACGGGGCTCATGCTGCCCATAATGTATTACTCCGAAAAGCCAAGGCTACACCTTCATGTGGCAAGGCTTGGGCGTTTGTGCAAGCGTTCGCTCAGGACGCATCATCCGGACCGGAGGCCGAAACGAAGCCATAGGTTGGATAGGCTCGGCGCCCCAGGCCGTGAATGGGTGCCCACCAGACCCGGACGAGTGTCCAGTCATGACGGGGTGAAACATCCGTGATGGGAACATTGCGATCAATGCGTCCCGGTTCCCAGTTAGCATGATCTACGAGGATCGTGTTTGAAGAAATCTGTCTGCGCACGATGGAAACGTGTCCGCTCGGTACACGGGACGTTGCCCGGAAGACCAGAACAGAGCCTGCGATGGGGGCATGGCTTCTGGCATAATGCCCCGCAGACTGGCGCCACCAAGAGGCAGCATCTCCCCGCAACTGAAGACCTGTTCGGGAGCGGGCATAAGGCGCGCACTGGAGTGGCCCATTGAAACTGGCACGACTGTATTCGCGACTACCGCCACAGGCTGTGAGCGACAGCAGCAGGCAGAGTGCCAGTTTTTTCATGGGCGGCTCCGGAAGGCGATGATGCGGTCTTCTGCTTCTTCAGTGTCCATTTCCAAAGCTGTTTGCACGACATCCCTGGAAAAACCATTGCGCGCAAAGATTCCCATAACGCGAACCAAGTCCTCTTGCGGACGGTCCGGGCGGCAGAAGGGACCAACGCGACGTTTACGCGCCAGAACGAGCGCAGCCGCCAGTTCTGCCTCCCGCGCCGTCTCGTCTGATCTTTCACCCAGCGATTCGTTGAGCGCTTCCTGCGTGGTCGTCTGATCAACGCCCTTCGTGGCCAGATGTGCGGCGACAGCCCGGCGAGATCGTCCGGTCCGGGTCAGGTTCAGAGCGCGGGAACGGGCGAATCCGGCATCATTGACGGCTCCGAGTTCTGTCATGGCGACAATGACGTCTTCCACGGCAGGTCGAAGAGTTCTGATTGTGGCTTCGGCATCTTCTTCAGGCAGCCCGGCATGCACGGCTCGCGTGCCCCAGCGCCGAAGACGACGTTCCAGCGTCTGGCGCAGACTATGCTCGGTTGTGGCAAAGCGAGCCACGTGGGCCAGGGCCATTTCGCGCAGTGCCTTGAAATCAGGTGCTGTTGGTATGTCCTCCATAGTGGATGAGTATGCTGCGAAGAGGGCATTTACGGCAAGATCGGATAGGGTCATCATTCGACCCATGAGCGACTCTCTTTCAGCCCGCCTCGAGGCGGCTGTCTCCGCCCTTCCTGTCCGTTTTCCTGGCCCCGGTGGGGCTGTGGCTGTCGTGAAAGATGGCGAGGTTCTTGTCCGTCACACATGGGGCTACGCCAATGCGGAGCGGCGCCTGCCGTTCACCCCGTCTTCCCTGTTCCGCATGTGCTCCATCACGAAGCAGTTCACCTGTGGCGTATTGCTGGATCTTTTCCAGGACCCGGCGGAACTGGATGGAGATGTGGACGACCGGTTGCCGCAACTGGATGAGCCCGCGCCAGGCGCGCTTCACCTTGCACACAACCAGTCAGGCCTGCGTGACTACTGGGCTGTGGCGATGTTGCATGGCGCACCAGTCGAAGGATTTTTCGGGGATCGGGAAGGACGTCGCGTTATTGATGGCACGCGTACGCTCCAGTTCCAGCCTGGTACATCTTACTCCTATGTGAACCAGAACTTCCGCCTGCTGTCTGACATTCTGGAAGACAGAACAGGGCGGAATTTTGCTGAACTGCTTCAGACGTCCATTTTCAATCCCGTGGGCATGGAACGGGCCATTCTGGCCGCCGAAACACGCGCCATGCCGGACGGGACTGTTGGATATGAAGGAACCGTGGAGAGCGGCTTCCGCCCGGCTGTCAATAACATCTGGTGGACCGGGGATGCAGGTCTGGGCGCATCGCTGGATGACATGATTGCCTGGGAGCGTTTCATTGATGCGACGCGCGATGATCCTGACGGGCTTTACAACCGTCTGACAACGCCGGTGACCTTCCGTGATGGTGAAGCCGCGCCTTACGGATTTGGACTGCAACGGACATCACTTTTCGGGCGTGATGTGACGATGCATGGCGGCGCCCTAAGAGGCTGGCGGTCCCACAGACTGCACGTCGCATCTGAGCGCCTGTCTATTGTTGTGATGTTCAATCATATGTCGCCTGCACAGGTTGCAGCGGGACAGATCCTGGCAGCAGCACTGGGTGTTCCCTACGAGCCGGATCGGACCACACAGCCGCCTCATGAATTGTACGGCACCTTAATTGAGCGAGAAACGGGGCTATCCGCGCGAATCGAGCCCGCTCCCGGCGGAGCCAAGCTTCGATATCTGATGGTACCGGAGATGCTGGAAGGTGTTTCCGCCTCGCGGGCTGAAACACCGAGCGTCCAGATTGTTCGTCAGGGAGACGAAATGCGGATGGAGCGGCCGGGTGAAAACCGCGTGGGCATTCTCACCGCCTGTGACGAAACTGCCGGTGAAGACATCGAAGCACTTGAAGGCGTTTATCGCTGTGAGGAGCTGGATGAGGCGGAAGTCACCATCGAACTGGCAGGTGGCGTGGTCTATGGCGGTTTCTCAGGCTTTCTGGGCAATGGCCGGATGGAACCGCTTCAAAGGCTGGCACGGGACGTCTGGGTTTTGCCGTGCCCTCGGGCGCTTGATCATACGGCGCCGGGCGACTGGACGCTGCTGTTCGAACGGGATTCTTCAGGCGTCAACACGGTGAAGGTCGGATGCTGGCTGGCGCGGGATCTGGTTTACAGGCGCGCCTGACAACCGTTCTTTCCCCGCAAGGGGTTTGACGGATCGCATTTCTGCCGCACAGTATGTGTCTGCGGAATCTTTGGCCCTGCCCCGGGCGACCGGGGCAGGGTTTTCCGATTCTGCAGCTTTCATTCACCCTGATCCAGGATCGACGATCATCATGATCTCCTCCCTCATGCCCAATTACAAACGTGCCGACCTTGCTTTCGAGCAGGGCGAAGGCGTCTGGCTGACGGCATCGGACGGGCGACGATATCTGGATTTCGGGGCTGGCATTGCCGTCTCTTCGCTGGGCCACGGCCACCCGAAGCTGGTGAAGACCATTGCGGATCAGGCCGCGAAGGTCATGCACGTCTCGAACCTCTACCGTATTCCGCAGGCTGAAAAGCTGGCGGATCTTCTGGTGAAGAACTCATTCGCGGACTCTGTGCTGTTCTGCAACTCGGGCGCTGAAGCGAACGAGGGCATGGTGAAGATGATCCGTCGGGCGCAGTTCGAGAACGGCCATCCCGAGCGTACGCGAATTCTTTGCTTTGATGGCGCGTTTCACGGTCGGACATTGGCCATGATTTCTGCGACCGGAAATCCTGCATACCAAAAGGGGTTTGGGCCTGTTGTTGAAGGGTTCGATCATGCGCCGTTCAACAATACCAATACCCTGCGCGCAGCTATTACGCCGGAAACTGCCGGTATTATCGTGGAGCCCATCCAGGGTGAAAGCGGCATTAAGCCAGCGTCCGAAGTCTTCATGAAGGCCTTGCGCGCAGTCTGTGACGAGCACGGCATCTATCTTGGCTTCGACGAAGTCCAGACCGGTGTTGGCCGAACAGGAAAGCTGTTTGCACATGAGTGGTATGGCATCAAGCCGGACGTCATTTCCATTGCCAAAGGCATTGGTGGCGGCTTCCCGCTCGGGGCTGTTCTCGCAACGGAAGAGCTGGCCAAACATCTGACACCCGGTTCTCACGGAACGACGTTTGGCGGCAATCCCTTGGCTTGTGCCGCAGGAACGACAGTTCTGGAAGAAGTTCTCAGCCCCGGCTTTCTGGCGCATGTCTGCGCGGTTGGAGAGGCCTTCGACGGCATGCTGCGGGATGTCGTGAAGCGTTCACCAGGCGTTTTTGACGATGTCCGCGGCATGGGTCTGATGCGTGGTCTGCACTGCGTTCCGCCTGTTGGAGAGGTGATGCCACTCGTAACGGCCGCAGGGCTTCTGACCGTTGGTGCGGGCGATAATGTGCTGCGTCTGGTGCCTCCGTTGATCGTGACGGAAGAAGACTGCCAGGAAGCCTGCAAGAAATTGATCGAAGCTGCCGAAGCATATGTAGCAGCCCATAAGAAAGAACAGGAGAACGTGTCGTGAGTCTGGCAATTGCCCCCCGGACAGCAGGAACGGACCAGCAGATGCCACGGCATTTTCTTGATATTCGCGATTTCAGCAGCGACGTAATCCGACAGATCATTGATCTGTCGGCCCGCATCAAGGCACTCCAGAATAATCGTAAAAATCCGCTACATCCGGACCGTCCTCTTGAAGGGCGTACGCTCGGACTGATGCTGGCACAGCCTTCCACCCGTACACGTGTTTCATTCGAAGTGGGTATGGGGCAGTTGGGTGGCCAGGTGTCTGTCCTGTCGCCGGGCGATATGCAGCTTGGCCGCGGGGAAACCATTGCAGACACGGCGCGCGTTCTGTCGCGCTTTCTGGACGTAATTGTTCTGCGAACGGGCACGGACGAGAACCTGCGCGAACTGGCAAAGTGGAGCACGGTTCCGGTCATTAACGGTCTGACGCCGGTCTCCCATCCTATTCAGATTCTGGCAGACGTGCTGACATTTGAAGAGCATCGTGGCCCGATTGCGGGAAAGACGCTTGCGTGGATTGGGGACGGCAACAACGTAGCCACTTCCCTGATGGAAGCGGCAGCTCTGCTCAAATTCAATGTTCGTCTGGCAACGCCTGAGGGTTTCGCGCCCAGTGAGCGTGCTGTTGCCTGGGCACGCCAGAATGGTGCCTCCATCGAGGTCTTCCAGAACCCTGCCGAGGCTGTCTCCGGTGCAGATGCCGTCCTCACGGACACCTGGGTCAGCATGGGCGACAAGGACCGCGAACAGCGTCTTGAAGCGTTCCGCCCTTATCAGGTGGATGCAGCCCTTATGGCAAAAGCTGCACCCGATGCCCTGTTCCTTCACTGCCTGCCTGCCCATATCGGGGAAGAAGTGACTGCCGAGGTGTTCGAAAGCCCGGCGTCTGTTGTTTTTGACGAGGCGGAAAACCGCCTTCATACGCAAAAGGGCCTGCTTCTCTGGGCTCTTGGAAGAGAGAACGGGTGATCGATACACCGCCATTCCTTGACAGGGGACGCCCCAACGTCCCGAACATGGTTGTTTCAGGGGGGATTGTGCCATTTCATCTGGCACAGTCTCCCGTCCGCGGACGCCTGATTCGACTTGGAGCGCTGGCAGACGCCATCCTGTCACGGCATGATCTCCCTGATGCTGTCCTGACCATGGGTGGGCAGGCTCTTGCATTGGTTGCGGGCATGGCGTCTGCCTTGAAATTCAAGGGATCTTTCTCCCTTCAGATCAAGGGAGATGGCCCTGTCTCCATGCTGCTGGCTGATGCCACAGATACAGGCGATCTGCGTTTTACGGCCCGACTTGCGGAAGATGCTGACCCTGCAGCGCTACCGACATCCCCCAAAGAATTGCTTGGTAACGGTTACCTCGCCTTCACGATCGACCAAGGGGCGGATATGGACCGCCATCAGGGTATCGTGGAGCTGACGGGCGAGACCCTTTCTGAGATGGCCGTCCACTATTTTCAGACCAGCGAACAGCATGACTGCTGGATCCGGCTGTTCTGCCTCAAGACGGTTGACGGCTGGAGCGCCAGTGCCCTGGTGCTAGAACGGATCGCAGATGAAGGCGGCATCGAGAATGATGCTCAGGCTGAGGATGCCTGGGAAACGGCCTGCACATTTGCCGAAACATTGCGGGACCAGGAAATTTTTGACGAAACGCTCGAAAGTGGTGATCTGATCCATCGTCTGTTCGGGACGTTAGACGTTCAGATTGCTACACCACGCGCTCTGGCTTACGGCTGCCGCTGCTCCCGGGCACGACTTGCCTCAGTTCTGGAGCGTTTTGGCGAAGACGATCTGGATCACATGGTAGAAAACGGTGCCATCACGATGAACTGTGAGTTCTGCAATGTCGGCTTCCGTTTCACTCGTGATGAGCTTGGAGAAAAACCTGCATGACGCGTCCACTGCTCGACGGAATCAGGATCGACGGCCTTCCCGTCGAACAGCTTTATCCAGGTTGGATAGCTTTGGAGCGCCACCCGGTTGTTGGCCAGTTCGAAGTTATTCTCTTTCAGGATCAGGACAGCGGACGACAAGCCTGCTGGTGGATTGAGGCTGGAGCCTACAAGGGCAGCCATGTCATGGCGCTTCGTCCAGATGTACAAGATCGCCTTCTGACGGGCATGGACTCGGTATTCTGGCCACTGGCGGAAGGCGTTCTTGGTGGTGACATCCGGGACGATGCCACCTCTTTTAGAACTGACCTTCCTTCAACAGCTTTTCGGGAGCTGTCGGGCCTCTGGCTGGGACGACATGCGCCCCATGCAATTTTCATTGCTGCCGGACATGCGGACAGCGGCGAAGCCCTGACCTGCCCTGATGGAAAGCCCGTGGCTGAAGGGCGGATGAAAGCGCTTCTTTCAGCTCGCAGAGGAACGGACGTTCTGGTCGTGTCCTCTCCGTTTTCTGCAATGCCTGTACGGGCGCAGATTGAAATGAAGCTGGGCACAGCAACTGCTTATCGCTTCCACGATGCACTGGAAAATTCAGTTTTCTACCTTGTGTGGAACGAAGCAACACCGGGAAACCGTCCATCATTTTACTATCCAGGAGGCCCACTCCTGATTAGTGACGACCCGTCAGGACCGCTGATTCCTGGCTGGATTTTAGAATGGTTTGCACGACATTCCGGACATGCCGATGTCATCAGAGCTGCACGTCCTTTCCTTCCGGAAGACTTTGGTGTCGGTCAGGCGTCTTCGCTACGGACGCCCCGCGTTCCTCAGGCGGCTCCGGCTCCGGCTCCGACGGTTGTGAAACCGACTGATCCTAAGCCAGAAAAGCCTTCTGATAACGGTCCGGAAGTGACGGAAATTCGGGAATCAGAGCCTGTTCAACGTCGGTCTTTTTTGCCGGAGCTTCCGTTGGAGCCGCCTCCGGTATTACAGTCACCGCACAAGAAGGGGCTGTTCGGGCGTTTCAAGAGCCTATTGGGCCGCGACGACCAATAAGATCATGGGGAATAGCGTGATGGGTGTACGGTACTGGTTCGGAGCAGTCGCTCTGGGATTATCACTTGGTCTTGCGGGTTGTGCAGATGATGAGCCAGCGCAGACATTCCCTCCCGCAGACTACAGCTATTTGTCGCAGTTGCACCTGAATGTGGCGACAATCAACATTCAGGATGAAGCTGTTCCGGCCCCAGGTTCCCTGAGTTCGAAAGCCCCTACGCCCCCCGATCAGGCCCTGAAACAAATGGCTAACCAACGACTGGTTGCCAGTGGACAGCAGGGTCAGGCAGCATTCATCATTAAACAGGCCTACATTTCTTCAGAGGGCGAGAATGCGATCTCAGGCGCCCTGGATGTGCAGCTGAATATTGCCGATGCGGGAAATCTGCATACGGGATATATCCATGCACGGATCAGCCGAAAGCTCGACACCGGCACCAAAAGCGCTACATCCCGCGCTTCTCTCTATGCCCTGACCAATCAGATGATGCAGGACATGAATGTTGAGCTTGAGTTTCAGGTCCGTAAAAAACTCATGAGCTGGATGACAGATGCGGTAGGAAACCCTCTGGTTGATGGCGGCGTGAAGCAACAGGCTCTTGATGGACCAGGCAGTACCGCATCAGCTGCTCCCGCCAAGCCTGTCACACAGGATGTTCCAGCCGCAGTCACAAATACGCCAAGCGTTGCTGCCCCCGTTCAATCCAGCATTCCAGATGCAATTTTCCCGACGGGCGCAGGGGATGACAGCACAGCCCCTGTAACAGCAGCACCGAAGCAGAAGTCTCCTCCTGCAGGCGTTCTGCAACTTCCATCCAATGGAAAGGCCAGCGATTCAGCAGGGTAAATAGCGCTCATCGCTAAATGATGATCGAAAGTTCTCTGGCATTGCGACCTCTACCCGTCCTATGGGGGTCTGATATCTTTTATTCCGGATATGTTTGTTTTCCGAATATGACCCTACCCTTATGCTGGAGAACAGTGTGCCTTCGACGGAACCGACCGTGACCCGCCCTCTTCGCCGCAGTTTTGTCAAAGGCCTGCTTGGGTCCACATCCTTCTGGATGGTTGGGGGCCATGCCCACTGGGCTGAAGCCCTGGCTGAAGAATCCAAACAGCCATACCACCCTTCCTTCTTCACACCTGACGAGTACCGCCTGCTGGAATCCGCTACGGAACGGCTTTTTCCACAGGATCAGCATGGACCAGGTGCGCGCGCCTTGGGTGTTGCAGAATTCATAGATCGTCAGATGGAAACGCCTTACGCGCAGGGAAACAACTGGTATATGTCAGCCCCTTTCGTACAGGGCCCGGCTAATCTCGGTTATCAGCTGCCGTTTGTGCCGCGCGATTTGTATCGCAAAGGCCTTCAGGGACTGGACGCCTATACCCGCCAGCAACATGGAAAATCCTTTCCGGATCTTCCTGTGGCAGAGCAGGACGCTATTCTGACGGCACTGGAGGGCGGCTCTGTCTCGTTGGGAGATATTCCTGGCCGGGTTTTCTTCGAGCAACTCCGAACCAATACCCTTGAGGGTGTATTCTCTGATCCTCTTTATGGTGGCAACAGAGGGCTGGGCGGGTGGCGGATGCTGGGCTTCCCGGGTGCTCGGGCCGATTTCATGGACTGGGTCAATCAGGACGGCGCAGCCTATCCGTTTGGTCCGGTTTCCATCTCAGGTGAAACGGCCTGAGGGGCTTAAATCATGACAAAAAAACACGTAGATGCCATCGTGGTCGGAGCTGGCTGGGCTGGTGCGATCATGGCGAAAGAACTGACCGAAGCCGGACTGTCGGTCATCATGCTGGAACGCGGCTCCGAGCGTACGACGCCCGTAGAAGGCGCTTACCCGGAGTCCATTGATGAACTGCGGGGGGCAATTCGTAAACGCCTCTTCCAGAATCTTTCCCAGACGACAGTCACGGTCCGCAATACAATTGATCAAACTGCACTGCCCTATCGTCAGTTAGCAGCATTCCTGCCAGGCGAAGGCGTTGGGGGAGCGGGGCTTCACTGGTCAGGCGTCCATTTTCGCGCTTCTCCAGAAGATCTCAGGCTTCGTAGTTCAGTAGTAGAGCGTTACGGCGAGAAGTTCATTCCTGAGGACATGAACCTTCAGGACTACGGCGTGACCTATGCGGAGTTGGAACCTTTTTTCGACAAGGCCGAAAAGGTTTTCGGAACATCTGGCGAAGCCTATCGGGTCAACGGCAAAATTGTCGGAAACGGTAATATCTTTGATGGAGACCGGTCGGATAATTTCCCGCTCCCGGCCATGAAAGACACCTTCACCGCCTCTACCTTTCGGGATGCGGCATCCCAGGTGGGCTATCATCCCTATTCCCTACCCGCAGCCAATGCATCCCGCCAGTATACGAACCCGTACGGCTGCCAGATGGGGCCCTGCAATTTTTGCGGGTATTGCAGCGGGTATGATTGCTACCTCTACTCAAAAGCATCCCCGAACGTGAACGTTCTGCCTGCCCTCCGGCAGGACCCTCGGTTCACTCTTATTTCCGATGCGCACGTTCTTCGTGTCGACTTGGACAGCACCAAGAGCAAGGCAACCGGTGTCACGTATCTGGAGACGAAAACGCAGAAAGAAGTTTCCCTCTCCGCTGACCTCGTCATTCTGAGTGCGTTTCAGTTTCATAACGTCCATCTGATGCTCCTCTCGGGCATCGGAAAGCCGTATGATCCTGTTCAGAACACAGGCACAGTTGGGCGGAACTTCGTTTACCAGACCATTACGTCGTCGCGCATCTGGCTTCCACCGTCCAAATATACCAACCAGTTCATTGGTGCAGGCGGCGTTGGTGTCGCATTTGATGACTTCAACAGCATGAATTTTGATCATGGCCCGCTTGGCTTCATCGGAGGGTCTCCGGTGTGGGTCAATCAGGCCGGAACGAAGCCGATTGCCGCAGCCATCGGGACAGGCGGCGGAGGCACACCACGATGGGGCTCAGCGTATAAAGGCGCTCTCATCGACAGTTATAAGCACTCTATCGGGGTGGATGCACATGGCAGCAACATGGCCTACCGGGATGTTTATCTAGACTTGGACCCGACATGGAAAGACGCTTACGGCCTGCCTTTGCTTCGCATGACCTTCACGTGGAAAGATAACGATATCCGCATGAACCAGTACGTTGTCAGCAAGATCGAACCACTGGCAAAAGCCATGGGCGCCACGAAGACCAATCTCGTTCATCTCAATGCTGGCCAACCTTTTGACACGCGTCACTATCAAACCACTCATCTCGGCGGCGGCGCAGTTATGGGAACAGATCCCAAAACAAGCGCGCTCAACCGCTACCTTCAAAGCTGGGATGTTTCGAACGTGTTTGTGATCGGCTCCAATGCTTTTCCGCAAGGGATGGGATATAACCCCACAGGCACAGTCGCGGCCCTTGCCTATTGGGCGGCCTATCACATCCGTACAACCTATCTGAAATCTCCTGGTCCATTGGTGAAGGCATGAAATTTTTTCCTTTTCTGGCCTTTACCAGCAGCGTTCTGTTCTTCAGTTATGATGCCTCAGCCAATGATGAAAAATCTGCCCTGATCGAAGAAGGCCGCTATCTTGCCGCCGCTTCTGATTGCGCAGCCTGCCATTCAATCCATGGAAAACCGGAATATTCCGGAGGAGTGTCGTTTTCTCTTCCGATCGGTACAGTTCATTCCACGAACATTACCCCCGATATGGTGCACGGGATCGGCAAATATTCAGAAGCCGAATTTGGAAAAGCCCTGCGAGAAGGCATCCGCCGAGATGGTGCAACGCTTTATCCCGCAATGCCCTATCCATCCTATGCCCGCCTGACAGATCATGACGTTCACGCGCTTTACACTTATTTCCACGACGGTGTTGAGGCATCATCCGTCGCAACACCGGAAAATGGTATTCGCTGGCCGCTTTCCATGCGTTGGCCGCTGACATTCTGGCGCTGGATGTTCTCTCCTGCCCCAGTCAAGGCTCAAGCCAAAACGCTTCAGACATTTACAGATCCACAGATAGCCCGCGGAGCTTATCTGGTGGAAGGTCCAGCACATTGTGGGGCCTGCCACTCGCCACGTGGCCTTGCAATGCAGGAAAAAGCTCTTACAGCGGCCGATAGCGAGGCCTTTCTGTCAGGTGGAGTAGCTGTCGATGGATGGGTCCCAACCTCGCTTCGTCAGGAAAACCGAACTGGCTTAGGTCGATGGAGCGAAGAGGACATCGTCGCGTTTCTTAAGACCGGACGAAACATGCAGGGAGAAAGTTTTGGTGCCATGACGTCTGCCATTGTTCACGGCACGCAGCATCTTTCTGCCGCAGATCTTCTTGCGATGGCCAAATATCTGCGCACTCTCAAGCCTTACGACAAGACGCAGAAAAACTGGGTCTATGACCCCGCATCCACCAGTGCTCTGCGTAGAGCAGATGTTTCCGCGCGAGGTGCCAAAGTCTATATCGATAATTGTGCAGCCTGCCACAGAACAGACGGCAAGGGATATCCTGCCGTCTTTCCACCGCTTGCGGGCAACCCTGTTGTCATGGGAGAAAATCCGGCGTCACTCGTTCACATCATTCAGAGTGGGGCAACATTACCCAAGACCGAGACAGCCCCTTCTGCCTTTACGATGCCGGATTTCATGCATCGCCTCAGCGATCAGCAGATCGCAGATGTCACAACGTTTATCCGTCATGCATGGGGAAACAACGCACCTGCTGTCAGCCGAGAGGACGTTGTAAATCTGAAAAAAGACATGCCGCCGCGCAATATGGTGGACGGCGAAATTTCATTGAATTGAGTCTACGTAACGAGGGGAACACCCAGTTAAGGTCCCCTCGCCTGCCTTACGGCAGAAAACGGTACATAACACACCCGGAATAACCAGCGCCGCCCGGCGAGTGCGTTCCATCTGCAGGTGTCGAATAAGAGCCCCCGCCTCCGGCACCAAAATGGGTGCCATTGCGCCCTCCTTCGTTTCCGCACCGACCGCCGCCACCCCATGGGCCGCTACCGCCGTAGCCTGCAAAGGTACTGGAATTCGTTTGACCGTCTCCTCCCGAAGTCCCAGTCTGATTCCAGACGGTGCCGCCTGACGCTACGCCACCTTCACCACCTGCAGAGCCCATGGCGCTATAAAAATAGCCACCCTGTCCTCCACCAGCCTGTAGCAATGTTTGCCCATTGTAACTGACAAGGGAGGTGCCCCCCGTCTGCTCCGATCCGCCACCTGCGCCGACTGTCACATTCAGTGCGCTACCAGTTGCGAGGCTGACGTCATAAATCCCTGAAGCATCCCCCCCACTGCCACCGCCGCCACCTGAAAATGATCCATTCAGTGTCATGGAATTAGACGATGCGCCGCCGCCGCCGCCGCCCACAACACGCAATTCCACACGGGACGCCCAAACTGGAATGGAAACTGATGCATTGGCTGTGACAAGCTGTAGAGGCTGCATAGCGGCACGCAGCAAAGTCTGCGTTGCCAATTCAGGAATTGTTGGCCAAAAAACCTTCCCTGCCTGCGGCTGTACGCCAGAAAGAGACGTGGCTCCCTGAGGCACATTCAGAGTATATAGCCCAACAATTGCGCTGCCGGGCGGCACAGGTGGTGTATCTGTCGAAACAACAAAAGAAAGACCTGCCTGTCTCCGCGTTGGCAAGGCATTTCCGTCGTTATTCATGCCCGCCTGCGTCTGGGAGGGGTTTGAGGCATTGAAAAACGGGAGTACAGTCTGATCGACATCCTGTTCGGTACAAAGAGCAAAAACCGTATATGTCGCGCCAGTTCCAGGAACAGAAACCGTTACATCCTGATCACTTGAATACTGGCAAGTTGTAGGGGTTGCATCCGCGCCATATCCCCCACCGGCCCCCCCCAGAAATGCAGCATCCATCGTCCCTGATGCCGTGATGGACCCGGCCCCGATTGTAACAGACAGACCGGAGGGAGAAGGCGTACAAATCAGACCCGAAGCAGCTGTGACATCCCGGCCATAAAGCATATCAGACAGATGACCGAGCGCCGCCTTGCCATATCGCCCTATTCGCAGCAGATCCGTATCCATTGGAATTGATCCTGCGTATACAATTGCCCGATCCATTATTTGCTCACCTTGACCCAGCCGGTTATGCCGCTGGCTGCCGTTTTTTCAATTGTTTGGTAAATTACGTGGGCATCAGCTGCGTGCCCCAGCGCTGTCTCCACGAAGAACTGGCCACCATGCCGGCTGCCGTATCGCAACCCTGCGCTCCCATAACCATAACCTCCTCCACCGGCAGGAGCGGCGAGTGACGCCAATGCATGGCAATCCGCTGCATTCAGAGGTTCGAGAATAGTGGGCGCGACACCTGTGATTGACAGCAGCGCGTTGAAAACAGATGCACGCGTATTCTTTTGCGCCACCAAAGAGGACACGATGCGGGTGCGATAGTCCCTGTCCAGCTCCGAAGTGCGACGCGTTAAACCAGCCGGTCCAAAATAATCAGCCGCCAGCATATCCAGAAATGGGCCACTCATCGTTATGAGGCGTGTCTGCTGCTGACATTCATCAAGTAATGTCCATATTCCAGCCAGAACGGCTGAAAATCCCCTCAGAACCGCGACAAGAACTGGTGCAGTTTCCTCCTCCAGATCCTGAGGCGCTGCTGAGAACCAGCCGACAGGCAGAAGGCTTCTCAACCTCGACGCAAAATCATCGACTGACCCGGGAACCACCCCCGTATCCAAAAGAATTTTCCCATCAGTCGCCTGAAGGACCACTTTCTGGCGGTCGTACAATCTGGCCATGCTTCAACCTCCAGCCTGCTCTGGAGTCATCAGCGGGATACGATAATCCGTTCCATTGACGCTGATATGCAAAAAGCCGCCCCCCACTGTGGCGGGAAGTGTGCCTGCCGCATTCGTTACCGGGGAAGAGATTTGCAACTGCCCTCCCTCTTCCGGAAACAAACCAAGGTTTGACGATCCGTTTTCGCCACTTTGCACATACAGACCAGCCGCTTGAGTGCCTGTCCCAGGTTGGACCTGCAACGTGTTGTTGGGTGCCACAGCACTTGCGACTGAAAAGAGTGTCTGTCCTTCGATATTGCTGAACAGAATTCCATTATCGACAAAATCCTGTCGTACGCCTTTCGAACGCTCTGTCACGGTAGAGCGGACAAATGCTCCAACATTACCACCAGAGACCCCACTAACAACTTCCGGCGTATGCCACTCCAGAGCATGATTACGCGCAAGAGACAGGGCGGAGGCATATCCATTATCTGTCCCGTTTGTGCCGCTTAAAGCCGTCGCGCCGAAAACAATACCGACCTGCCAGGCGTCAGGGTTTGAAACAAAAACGACCCCTGCCGCAGCATCGGAAGTACCCGAGGTCTGACCACCACCCGCACCGAGCTGAATGCCATAAACACCACCGCCGACATTGGGGGCATACGGCGTAGACTGACCAATCGCCAAACCACCAAAATTGACCGCTTCAAGTTCCATGACAAAAGTCGGTTGATAATTTACACCAGCAAGACGCCACGCTTCTCCATAATAAGCGTAGGCTGTCGTGGTCGTAGGTGCAGAAGTGTCATCAGCGACACCCCATGACGCAATGCCGATCGTACTTGGCTGAAACCCTAAAATATCTGGTGCCGTTTTTGCATCAGATGTCCGGGACGCTGCCACAAAAGCACTATTTCCAAACTGTGCTACCGAAGCGCATTGCGCGTCCTGCAATGCCCAGGGCCCAATCGAGGTGGCTCCCATTGTCTGGGATAGCCACTCGTTTTTAGACGCTGCATCCCGATCGCTCAGTCCCGGATTAGCTGCGGCATCCCCGATCAGAACACGATCAGCAAAACGGCTGATTTTTGCTCCTTTATCCTGATAGAATGCCCCACTCGGCTGGGAAACTGCTGGAGCACCTGCAATCTGGGAAGCCGTTGCAGTAATGGTTTGATGGCCGCTGGAATCTGCCAGCACCAGAACTTCATCGCCCGTCAACGTGTCAAGCCGCGGGTATGTATTGAAAACAGGCATAGCCTTCCTTCTGCCCCGATACAGTTAGCAGGGGGCCTGTTTGGTCAGTTCTGAAGAACGTTGACCTGAATTGTGCCGACTGTCAGTGCCTGCTCGCCATTCGCAGCAATATCGGCTTGCCCGCCATTCAGGCGGACATCCAGAACGGAGGTAACCGTCACACCGGCCCCGACATACGCTAGATATGACAGACGGCTATAGGCATAACCTGCACCAACTACTGCGCCTGCAATGTCCAAGCTAAGGGCATTCTCAATCGCTGTTGCAGCCTGCTGAACCACAACCGACATTGGCACTACGACTGTCATGGACACATTCACCGCAAGCGTCTGGGGAGGTCTGACGGCAAAGCCGACTCCCAAGGCCCGAACAGCGTCAACAGCCTCATAAACCTGTGTCAGGAGCGCGTCCGATGGCGAGCCACTTCCGTCATTCACGACGACCGTAAAATACCCGGTCTGCGCAGTTCCATCAGCAGCAACACCATCTCGAAGCAAACTCGATAATCCTGTCTGAACACCCGCAACAGCATTCCCAACGGCTGCTCTGCACCCAGATGCTTTTGCAGCAAGCCACAGAGGAAAACGCGCACGCAGCTGCGCATCCGTCTCCTGGTCGGCGCCGTTAAGAAAAGCCGCTGGATTTGTAACAGTGTCAATGCCGGAAATAGCTGTGCCCATCAGACAGAGCGCACCAACAGATACGTTACCATTTGATCCCGCAAGCTGACATTGAACTGGAACCGATATGCTCTGCATGTCCGTCTGCCGAACATACCCGCCTGCAACGTCGGACCAGACAGGCAGATTGCTATCTTTGATCACTGCGAATGAGAGGCCAGAAACAGTGCGGACAATGGCTCCTGGCACAATCACTGCCGATTGCTGGGATGGCGAAAATGACATCATTGTCACCATCCCGGTCGATGCTGTTCCGGGTAAACGCATCATCCCGAAATCTTCGACAAAACTGTCGCAATCCTCAGCAGAGGAGGTTGCCAGACGTGTGCGGAGCAAGGTTTGTAAAACAAGATATTGCAGCCATAATCCTATGCCACCGACACCTTCCATCAGCGCCCGTACGGGCGATCCAACAGAGCCATCCAAAAGCTGCGCACAGGAAGACTGCGCCGTCGCCACGGCGGTGGAAACCGTCGTAGCAAACGAGCGAAGAGAAAGAGACATTACGTCCTCCGGAAGCGCAGAACATAGCTCTGCGCTTCTTATTTAGGCGGAAAAATCCAGTTTTTGCTGCTGCCCCGTGTCAGCATCGACATAGGAGATATGGCAAAGGCAAAGCCCGTTATCGGCAGCACTCACAGTCACATCAACAGAATGACCGGAATCAACTCCAGGGTCCTTGAGAACCTGCCCCCGAATGGCAGCATGCATGACGGCTGGAACAACAACTTCCCCAACCATGCTTTGCAAACCTACCCCGTATTCCGGCTGCCAGATGTAATCACCAGGATTGGTTAACAAGCGCCTTAAAAGCCTCTGACGTGTTTCGGCAGCCCCGGAAATAACCTGTAAGCCACCGTTCTCCAGCAGCAGATCACCGCCACACAAATGACCGATGGAACTCATCCAACAGGTCCCCCTGTCGTCTGGCTACCCATCAGATGTACGTGCTGCGTCAACGAGTGCTGATCTGTTTGAATATCACCACCAGAAACCTTCAGACCATTTGCAGAAAGCACAGCCGTTACGTCGCCTATCGTCAGTGAGACACCACTCTCTGCGATATGTAGGCGCGCATTGCCTGCCCCCAGGATCACCCCGTCAGAGCCAATCTGACACCAACCAGCCTGAGGATTTACATCACCAACCTTGCCGTTTGTTTCTGTTGGAGGTGCGCCGCATCCTGCCCTGATCAGCATGGCCCCTGGCTGAATAGCCTGCGCATCAGCGGGAGAGACGGGCGCAGTCACAACCGTGTCAAAAACAGCCCCGATAGCAATCAGATGCTCACCATCCCCTTCAAGGGGTAACAAGGCAACGTGGGTCCCTGGTTCAGATGGGCAAGAAACACGCAGATTTCCGGCCTGTACGCCCCCCACATCAGGTATCCAACCGGTTTCCACATTGTCGGGCTGGATACGGACCTTGATGGCATGGTTCGAAGGATCAACTGCGGACACAATTCCAAGGACAGCGTGCGCGCTTCGGTTCGCAAGGGCGGCAGCTAGCATTCGCGTATCACTCATGCCCCACTTCTCCGGCTACGCAAAACCACACGCTGAATAAATCCATCATTCACAGAAAACCGGGAAACAACCTGATCCACACCCAGCGTCGGCTCCGTTGTCCCCAGTGAAATCTTTATAAATTGCCGTGGGCGCAGCCCCATAATACCGGGCATTGAAATACGGACTGACAGTGCATGTGCAGAAATACGCTCATACTTACCACGAGCCAGCCGACGCAGATCTTCCAAACGACGGCCCGGCACACGAAAGCTGTGGAGTACAGTCACATCTGATGGTGCATCCTGGGAAAATGTTTTTCCATCATAATAAATATGCGTGCTGCTTCTCTGGCGAGAATCCCAGGATGCCATATGCACCACAATACCCGTGAGCAATTGAAGATCTCGAGAAACATCTGTCTCAAATACGGCATTTCGAACATCAATAATTTCAGCGGTGTCTTCGTCTACGTAAGACGGCTGACAGACAAGCGTTTTTCCATCTACATAAAGGTCACACAACGCATCCCTCGCAACGGCAAAGGCCAGATCTGCCGCCGTCTGAAAGCGATGCTGCGACAGAAGGGCACCCCTCTTATGCTCTACTTGCCAAAACTGACCCATCATATGGTCAGAGCCATCGTCAGGAAGAGAAATCCGGGTTTCAAGTGTAGCGCTTCTGGCAATATCCTGCAGCAGATCAGATCCCGTATGGTTAAGCCAGGAATCCTGCACGCGAAGGTCTATAAGTGCCGCAAGAGCATCCCGACACTCCATTTCGACAAGAGAATGCTCGTCAACATTCCGGACATGATCTGCACGCCCTTGAAATAGAACGGTCCATCCTGAAGAAATTTTATTGTCCCTGATTTCAACAGAAATCCACGGGCTTGAAGGTATATCTTGTTCAAACCAGAACGGTGCCTCTCTAACCCTCTGCCTCTTTATTGCGAACGTCAAAACTGCCGTATCGCAAGACTCATATCTATTAGAATCCAGTTCGAAACTTTTAAGCGCAAGATCCGGATTTTCTATTCCATCCCATAAAATTCGAACTTCGATCTGGCGCGTGGTCATCCTCCCTCCTCATTGGGAAGCCCTGATGAGAGCGTAAGGCCTTTCATCGGAATTTTCAGAGGTTGGACTGTTTCAACTTTGCTTAAATCTGGATCTGATAGCCCATTGGTCTGAGCAATTCTCCACCACTGGCAAGCATCTCCCAGTTCACGCGCCGCAACATGAAACAGCGAAATATCAGCTGCCGTTACAACAATATTTTTCATAATTCCTCACGCGTGCACTATCGGCAATAGCCCGGAAGCACCTTGAGAACCACGGACATACGCCAGAGAATGATTAACCAGACCGCCAGTATCGGATGCTGCACTAAGCAAACCGGCACTCCCGGCAACTGCACCCAGAGACGATGTATCCGCAATCGCGACACTTTCCAGATTGCTTCCTGTGCTCTCCATGATGGACATCAACCCACTCCCCGCGGTCGTAAGCTGATGGGATATCGCGGCCATACTGGACGGAGTAGCAGCAAGATTAGAACCACTCTGGCCCAAGGTATTTGCCATACCCAGAGCATCAACAACCTTGGCCGCAGCTCCCCCCGCCCCTACTAAAGTGGCCAATGGCATAAGCTGGCCTACGATGGAATTAACTTGCCCAGTGCCTGTAAAAACGCCTTCCGAAATACGCGCTACCATATCTGAAACAGTCTTGAGCCCACTCTCAGTATCATTTCCTAGAATGCCTGTGAGTGAACTTTGGTTTGTCCCAAAATCAGTGGCTTCCGCTGGCCGTTCCAACGTCAGTTCATAGGAGCAGACAGCCCCCTTCGCTTCATATGAATAAACAAAGCGAGCAATCCAAACATCACTTGCCATACCTGCCGCAGAAAAAGCGACAGGCTGGCCCGAAATGCGCATCCGCTCCACGGCTTGCGCTCGGACCTGTGCGTTCGGCCCTAAAAAACGCCCTCGCAATTCCAGTCGGCCAGGGTCGTTTCCAAGCGTATCAACAACACGCTCGCCTCCGGGAAGCTTATGCACGACCATCATTTGATGGCCACCAACCTCAAGTCCGTCAGGAACTTCAATACCGCTCAGTACAAGTGAGCCAAGGGTAACTGGCGCAGACGTCCCTAAACGACCGATGGAACCGATCACGTTTTCAATGGCAGAGAGCGTTACACTCATTGCGGCTCTCCTCTGATCTCATCCAATTCCAATACTACAACCTGGATATTGGGGAAATTGAATTTCATCGACGCCTCCCGTTGCACGTCGCGCAGCAAGACGGCTCATTTTTCCAAAAGCGCTGATGTCTTTGCGCTGCTCTTCACCCAAAGGGGGCATTCCTGATCGGGAGGAGTGAAATGTGTGGGGTAAGGTATTTTCTTCAAATTCAGGCTGCCGTATCCGCCCCAATTTTCCCAACGATATTGGAAGGAACTGTGATGAAATTGCTGAACAACCTTCCAGGTCTCGCACACCAGATTTTAGAACAGGGACAGACCGGGTATTGATTGCTGACTTCCAAATATCAGGGCGAGAACCCACTAAATCTGGCGTATTACGGGAAAAAACATGAGGTGCCACGCGGCAGTGCTGCCCCGGGCTTCTTGCAGAAAAAAAATTCTTCGCCGGTGAGGCCGCGCTTAATCTTCCCGGCTTGATAAAAAAATTTTCCGTGCCGTCCAGTTGCATATTATCTCGAATTTTTTGTGATACAGCTTGGCCATATTTCTCCAATTTAGCCTGCACAATATGCACGAGACTTTCTTGCTTAGGCTCCATTTTAAAAATGCTTCTTTTATTTCTTACAAGTTTTGGAGCATTTTCTAATGTGCCTTCGACATGTGTCTCTGGACCACTTTTCGAGAAGGAAAAGCTCCCGGCTGACGTCACGCGAGGTATTAAAGAAGCCATCGATAATCTCGGGAAATCCAAATTTCCTTTCTCGCGGCTCTTAAAAAAACTCACTGTGGGAATGACAGCCGTCCTTCCCTCTAGCAAAGATCGTCGCAACACATTCCGGCAAAATAACATTCCTGACGAAAGAACGCCTTTCCACAATTTATCCGTATGCATACCTATTCTCGGTACTGTCTTTGGTCCCAGTCAAAGACATGACCTGCACGCTCTGCCGTCACAACACACGCAGCCATCCGCCTTGCGCGAGACCACGACTTCAACAAATTCCATGGCACCCCATGATCCAGAAGATAAAGCATCTCCTGAAACGCAGAGTGCCTACTCAGTTTTTTGCTGTAGCGACCACCATGTTTTCATCAGTATCCTGATGAAAACATGGATAAAGCACTGCAATTCCACCTTTACCGATACGGCGCGCCAGATCACGAATTTCTTCTTTCGTACCCGGCATCTGCACTGGAACACCGTCGATAGCCGTAACTGAACAGATCATTTCCGCATAGCCCAACCATGCAGCAGCCGAAGCACCAGTCACAGCAGAGCCTGCCGCCTCAATCAGATCCAGCATATCCGCAGGATCGATCTCTTTCAGAGAAAGACATCGTCCATCAGCAAGACGAACTTCTTTCGGAAGCATACTCATGAAATCTTTGCCCTCGTTGATGCAAAGAACTGCACCGTTTGATGAACCATCTGATCCGACTGCCAGGCATCATTTTTCAACTTGATGGACACGTTCGTGTACTCCCACGTACTTGTCGTGCCATCAGGCTCTGTCACGTACTGGTAAATTGTACCGCTCCCAACCGTTCCAGCATTCCAGTAAGCAGCTTCAATAGCAGCAACCAGATTGTCCAGCGCCGCACTCGCACGTGCGATCTGAAACGAACCACGCCAGCCATTCGGAACATTGAACTCGATCGGCATGCCATTAAGCGGACTTGCTCGCAGAGCATGCGTCTCCTGTGATGCCCCGAAAGACGTGACATCACGCAAATCAACCCGCTGGCCGTTCCAAAGAACTGTAATCCGGCAGTCACGACCAATACTGTAAGGATTTGCCATGCTCAGACGCTCCCACCCGCAGTCGTCACCGTCACGGAGGTGCCACCCTGCAAATTCACCACAAATTTTTCATTGATGCCCTGGTACCGCACAGCCACGTCAGCCTGCACATATCCCAACGCAGTCCGCGACTGGGGATTATTCGAACTATCGCAAACAACGCGGTAAGGCAGTTCAGAATTCTGAACACCCAAAATACCTTGAGACAACAAGGACGACAGGAAACCCAGCAAGGTCGAGCGAATATCGGAAAAGAGTGTGTCATTCACGACCTGTCCGACATACGCTCCCATGCCACCAGCAAGGGATGACGCAATATAATTGGTCAGGCGGGTATAATTATCTCCATTTACCGTCGCTTTACTTGACGTATTGTGACCACACCTTACTGCCCAGTAAGTCCCGCCCGGCGCCGGATTGCAGATAACATCGATCCCAGCCGTAAACAGTGTAGACAGTTCGGCCGTGGAATAGGTTGCTCTGCTTCCCCCTAACCCTGCTTTTTGGCTTCCAACAATACCGGAAAGTGCTTTGTTCAGGCTCGACTGTTCAGGTGAAAGTGCAGAAAGAATGCCTGCAGCAAATGCCTGAGGGCTGACAAGCATCATGCCATTGACGTCATCGTTCCACCAGATCCAGTCACCAAACATCAACTTTACAGCTGAAGAGTCCAGACCGCTGGCGGCTTTGACGGACACTGCATTGCTTACACTGTCATATGCGGGGCTTGCCGCCACCATATAGACCCCTTCACCGAGGCCAAATGCCGCCTGCAACGAATAGGACGTGCTATCTGTCACGCCATGAAGGGTGGCAACGGCACATCCCTGCCCCCTCAGGGCATACATACCCGTCCGAATAATATCGTCTTTCCCTAGAAAAGCCGACGTATCAGGCGCCCCACCATCTAGTCCTCCAGACAGCGTCACGCTTCCGGGAACAGGATCAGGAACTGCATCCGGCAAATGGATCGTCACCAGAGCTGACAGATCCTGCGCGACAGCAGCTTCCAGGATGTTCCATGTCGCACCTGAATAAGTTGCTGCTCCAAGAACCGGATGCGAAACTGCCAGCCCATAACCCGCCCCCGTTGCGGTCAGGCTCACAACGATAGCATTACCAGCAGCGCCGGTATGAACAGCACTGAGTGTAACGCCTCCCAAAGAGGCCGTTGCGTTTGCATCTGTTCCATCTGTTACACGCACGACAACAAACGATGACGCTCCTTGCAGAGCCGCAATATTTACAGCCAGCCCTGCATCCGTCGTTTTGTTCTGCTTACTCCCAAAAGCAGAGAGATAATCACTCATGCCACCCACTGGCACTGGAAGCCCTACCGGGCCCCATCCTGCCGTTCCAACGATACCCAGCTTCGATGAAGAGGCACCCGTCAGTCCCAGCGGCTGTGGCTGCGCAATCTGTACATAAAGGTTAGGAACCGTAAGCGCAGTCGTATTCAGCGTACCCGCCTGATAAACCAGAGACATCCGCCGATATTTCCTCCAAAAAATACAGTAAATTGTTTCAATAAAAGAACAATTAATTTTTCTCTATTACATCGATTCTATTTTTAATGGCTTTGACAGACGACAGTCCCAAACTGATTGACCATCATTCCCGGATATGAATTCTGAGCTGCCTGAGAAGTTTGTGCAGCCTGCATTGCCTCAAGAGCATGCAGAACCACACTATTATCAAAAGCAGGCTCGATTGCGCCGAAACTGCTAACCTGATCACCAGCAGAAACAGTCCCGGCCCCAAACATCATGTCAGACGACCACTGAACCTGCAGGGTGTCAAAAACCAGCTCGTACAAATAATCCCGTCGATACAATGCCTGATTTTGCATCGTATCGATGTCCTCAACACTCACGAACCTAAGCTGTGCCTGCCCGCCATCCAACGTAGAAATCCAGCTCTTCTCAGCCAGCTCAGTATCCAGAGACTGTCCAAGCGTATCCCGAACACCAGAATCAGCCGTCCAGAGCGAAACCCTATACCGCTGATTCTGTCGGCGGTTCACCCTTACGGACTGGCCATAGCCAACAACGTTTCCGGCTAAGTTATGCCCCGGAACCTGCACAGAATTTCCGTCTGCAAGACCTTTTGGGAGTTGCCCGGCCAAAGCCAAAGCTACAGTTTCAGGCGTGTCCTGCTCAGTCACGGCATAGGCGGCAGAAATCTGAGTTTTCCCAGCCTCGTACCAAACACCGACAACACCTGAAGACACCCCATCAGAAGGAAAAGCAATGCAAACAGCTTGCGCACTCTGCTTCACTGACACCGTGGGCAGAACACGCGCCTGAACCTGCCAGGGGCGCCCCAAAGGCTCTGGCACAACAACACCTTTCTGAGGTGCCAGTGTGACCGTCAGGAAATCCGTATTGTTCCGAATATTTTGAGCTGCAAATATATCACTCGGTAAAAGCCACCCGCGACGAACGATCGTCTGCCGTCCCGTTACAGACGGCTTTTCGAGCCCTTCTGGATATAAAATTCCCGCACACACATAAGCCAGAGCCAATCCGACCTGAGAAGCATCCGCCATTTTTCTCTCCTCAGACCTGTTGCAGAGACATGGTGCAACGCAAACCCCAGTCCGACATCTCGGCAGCATTAATCGTGTACGTCGTATCCAGGTCCGTCGTGACCGTCATATAGGGTTGCAACACGATGCCCGGCAGCCGCGGTAAATACATGACAAACTGCCCAGGCTTGGCTGAGCCCGGAATGCCACTCCCAGACCCCTCTCCTTTAGACCGCAAAACAATCGCAGCAGGACATTCCTCAACGATGTTCCCTTGCGTCCCAGAAACGCCACTGATCTCCACAGTCCGATTACATGCCACACATAGCGGAGGTCGAAGGTCATCCACTGCCGCAACAAAAAACGTATTTCCCCCGCAAGTCAGAATATCTCCGACCACAGTATCTTCACGGCAATCCGTAAGCACATATTCCATAACCCAACCCCAATTGGGGGATCGGGAGAATGTAAAGTCAGCACTCGAATCAAAAGCGAGCATCGGGTGTGCATAAATATTTTGCATGGGAGATAACGGATTATCCGGCCGGTATTGCTCTCCGGAGTGACCTAAAATCCCTGCCGCTTTTGCATACCCTCGACAAAGTCTGGACGCGATCTGTTCCGCCCGCATCATGCCCCCTTCAGATGATGACCAATCGGCCATCCTGCAATTCCAAACCGCCTGTCACCCCGAGAAACGCGCATAAACGCCGACGCCATAACGTCAGAAGCATCACGCGATCACGCACTTCATGACCGTTGTGATACCAACTCGCAGCCTGTGCCGTATCCAGATTTTCAGATGCCCCCAAAAGAGCCGTTTCCAACGGGTAAAGCTGTGAAAGGTACAAACGCACCTGCTGCAGTTCTGCGCCAGACAAGCTGTTAATCCGCCATTCCAACGCTCCCTCAACCTGAAAGAAGCGCCAGGATTCCTGCCCTGTCTCCCGCGATCCAATTGCCGGATACCCGCAAAATCGCCGAACATCGACCTTTTCCCCGTCCGTCAATGGGCCCGAGGAAAGGCTTGCAGTCCCAGACATATAATCCTCCTCCACCAGAAGAACCCCCATGGAATCATGGGGGTTCGAAATCAGCTTAGAAGGTCATGCCAAGTGCATCCGTGCCCAGGCTCTCAATGATAACGCCACGCTTGAGATAGCTGTTCGTCGCCGTGGGAATAACGTTTGTATCTGCCGTCACATCCGTCGGTAGCGCGAAACCCCCAATCCAGTACCAGGACTGAGCGATAATCTGGCGCAGTCGATCCAGTGGCTCGCGCGTCACCATTGCAACCCCATCCACCATCTCAATCAGTGCGCGATCAGCGTCTGGGATGTCCGAATGGCCGGTCAGCGCACAGTCACCCTCGATCAGAGCCCCTTGACCCAACAGCAGAGCACGATGAATAGGACCGGCACCAAGAGAAAGCTGCTGAGGGGCCTCTGTGGTCGGAATAAACCGAACACCCAGCAGCTCAATCACCTGTCCGGAACGATACTCTTCCGAACTGTATGCCCCCCGATAAAGATGCTTGAAATCATCGTCACGGAACAGCGATAGAAGCTGAATATCATCCAGATAACAATGATATGCCCCATTGATCATAGGAACATTGTTACGGCGAAGCGTCGCGACGCCAGCCAGAACCTGCTGAATACCCAGCGTATCCGCGAGACCGTTTGCACTCGCCGTCTGTAGAGCTGCCGTTGTCAGACGGCCATTCGGACGGATCACCTTCGGTGCCGTTGCCGCAACCACCGGCTGCCCAACGGCACCATCCGCAACGGACACGCTGGCGGAGAATGTCATCTGCCCGGAAATTCCACCGGGCGCCGTGGAAACATTGGTTGCATCCGCTACCACGCGAACAAGCGTGTATACATCCGAACCAACTGTCACAGTCATGCCATTGCTGGATCCAATCAGCGTAACCTGACCATTAACGATGACGGACTGAAATCCCCGAATGTCATCAACCTGAATGGTGTCGCCTTCAGCATCAAGTGCAACACTAACGCGCGTATTGCCACCCAGATAACCACCTACTCCATTCTGAGCTCCACCAAACAGCGTATTGCGCGCCAGCCGATCCAGAGACTGCATGGCCTGAACACCATTGGTGTTGGCATTTGCAAGAAACTGCGATGCAATCCCGACACCACTCGTCACCATATTCAGATCAATCGTGTCGCCATACTGATTGATCGAAAGAGTGTATTGCTCAACAGACCAGCCAGCAGGGCTCATTCCATTATCGAAGTTGGTATTGCCCGTTGGATTCAGCGGTGTCGTAACAGGAGCCTTCAGACTCTTACGCGTCTTTGTAAGAGTTTCACCAATAGCGTTAGGGAAAATCTCGCGGTCAGCAACCTGTCGAAATCCCAGTCGAGATTTGAGGCCGTTTTCAAACTCCCGTGCCAGAAAACCCTGCTGAATAGCGGCCTGAAGCTGAACTGGAAAATTTTCGATGCTCATGAATGTCATTCCGTAAATATTTATGAAAAATTCCGGCATATTTGGCCGGTCAAATATTTAATTCACTGTCGAACTATCAGGCCCGGGCCAGAAACTGCCACTTGCGCGCTTCGTAATCAGCTTCAGTAGCTGCGCGCGCATCAAAAGGTTCAATGCCGCCAGGCTTCGGTGCCGGGTACCCAACCGTTGTGCCACTCGAATATCCGGGCCGCACAATTTCTCCGAACAGATATGCACGCTCCTGCCGCGCCTGTTCCAAAGCCTCAATCACTCCCACAACCGCGCCATCCTCAGTGCGGGTAACACCGCCCATATCAATCAGACGAACAACATCTTCAGGATTATACGCGCCCAAACGAACAGCCTCTGACCGCAGAGCCGCAACCATAATTTCACGGTCACTTTCCTGCTTCACACGAGACACAATTTCCTCATGCGATCGCTGCAGATCTTCCTGCCGGGCAACAGCATCCGCCATTTCCCGACGAACGGATTTGACCTCATCCTGCGCTTGAGCAAGCGCCTGACGCAGAGCCTCCACACCCTCAATAGTTTCTTCAGACACGGATATTTTCCCTCCGTTCAACGTCACGCCTCATCCGGCGCAACCCACTGTTCAAGCACACGCCATTCTGCCCCGGGGTCAGAATTTCCAGATGCCGTCGCATACATTCTGACAGCCGTCTCTCGGCTCAGAATCCCGCTGGAAACAGCTGTCACCAGCCCCTGCGACAGAGACAGAAGCTCCGGATCCGTTGCAGGGAACCAGGCGGGCCACCTCAATGCCATGCGACAATAAGGGAGGTCTTTCACCAAAGCCCCACCCAACCGCAGACCGTTTTCCAGTACACAGGAAAAACGGCAGGCCATTCGGTAAACAGCCAAAAGTCCATTCTCGCCATAAGAATGCCGCAGCCGATCCACCAGCCAGATCAGAGGCTGGCACATCATTTCCATGGCCTTGCCAGACTGCACGCCTGAAATCCGATCGCCATGCGCCCGGTTGCCGTGCAGTTGCTCCAACGCAATTTGCCGCAGTTCCCGATAGTGCTCGAGCACGGCCCCTGCGGCATTGCCGTTAATTTCCAGAAGCTTGGCATCCCCTTCAGGAGGCAACGTCAGAGCCGACGACGCTCCGCCTTGGTGAGCCACACCATCCGAAAAACCTCCAGTCTTCAAAACCAGCGTCGGATCAGAGCCGTATTTCAGACCCCGCCCAGCCTGAGACAGAAGGTAGTCCGCCTCAATGACCGTATCGATCGCCCGTTCAAAAGTGCACTCTCCTTCCGGGTCGCGCCCATGTACACCCCCCAGGTTGCGGATCCAGATAATCGGCACAAAACCCAGCCCATGACGCACGGACCGGCTTTCATCCCGAACCCCACCGTCCATCCCGACGAGCCAGGGTACGGAAACTGCACAATCCATTGGTGTCCAAATCCGCTGCCACCAGAATTGCGCACCCAGTAGATCTTCGCCAATTGGATAACCCTGCGCAGCAAGATCCCGGCCTCGAACAAGAAACCGTTCCTCAACACGCAAAAGCTCGCCACTGGCATCATCCCAGGCCGGCGTCAGATAAGCCGTATCGAGAACCGAAAGCTTCGGCACGCCGGCCGACACCTCAAAAAGAACCACCACAGAGCCAATGGAGCCACACGTTGCGGCCTCCATCATCATTGATGCTAAACGCGTCTGTGCGGCGAAAACACTCATGGCCTCCGCAACTCGCACATCATCCGTAATCAGACTGGGCCAGTGCGTATCGCCAAAAAGTAACGAGACGGATTCATCGACAACCGTTCGGCATAAATTACTCCGGACAGATGGTCGTCTATTCGAAAGCGGAATGTATTCCCCCGCCCCTGATCGTTCCAGCGAGAACGGATGAGGCAAGGCATCATATTGCGTACCGTCCAGAACGCGCTTTAACGCCAGCAGGCGTGCTGTGCGCGCAGACGCACCCGCCGGCACGGCATACCGCCGTTGCAGGGACAACCAGTCCATGAATTCTCCAATGCTAAAGCCCGCCTGCAGCCCAGAAGCCGGTCAGCGCGCCAACGAAAATGCTGACGGGCTCCAGCCCGCCATACTGCTGCTGTCAGACAGCATCAGTTCACTCAGTCCCCAGACCATCGCATCCGCCCGATCCGGAGACCGGGGCCCTCGATATCCACTGACTGAAAAATGACAGAGCTGATCCTCAAGCGCTTCAAAGCGCCCATGATGAACCACCTTGCCAATCTCATAGAGCGCCGCCACAGGCTCTGCCCGCGCAGCCTTGCCTCTCGCTGCTGTGACCAGCCGAACCGGCGCAGTCGCTCGCACACTCCGAATGGTATTCTCTACCAGTGCGCCACCGAAATTTCGTTCGGCAACAATCCGCTCCGCCCGCCAGTCATCCAGAGCATGCAATGCCCGTGCCGCCCATCCTGCCGGACTGTCTCTGGCAGAAAGATCTTCCAGAACATGTCCGACACCATCAGCATCCACGCCGCAGACAACAATTCCGATTTCATCCGATCGATAATCTTCCGGACCAGAGGCTCCCGAAGGATCAACCGACACCAGAATACGCCGCATGCGTGAAGCGATATCCATCCGCGTCTGAGCCGCAACAGCAGCTTCGCGTCTGAACGACTCAATCCGCCAGAGCGCCCCTTCAACAGCAACCTGGTATTCGCCATGAAGAAACCGTCGCCGCTCCCGTTCCGGCAACGCTTCCAGCGCTGCAAGATAATCCTCTCCCAGATTATCCCTGTTAGAATGCGGATTAAGAATCATCGTGCCATATAAGGAACGATCCGAAATGGGTTGCCCCGATTTCGGCTCTATTCCCAACTCGAAAAGCGCGTACAGCCAATGACCAACACTCGGCGGATTGGCATCAATATATTCACGGTTCACCAAGTCACATTTCTGCGCCAGGCGCGTCAGCAACATGTTCCGCGCGCCATAACTGATCTGGCTCGCCTCATTCAGATAAACTGTCGCAAATTCAAGACCCAGAATTTTCTCGGTACGCTGCTCATCATCCAAACCGCCGAACAGAATGGTAGACCCATTGGAGAACGTCACGACACAGTCCTGCCGATCCAGCTTCCACCGAATCCGCGGAAAACAGAACTGCATGACCTTCGGGAACGTATCCCGCAAAACAGACGCCTTAAGAGCCGTTAATCTGTGACGAAAAATACCATGACGACTGTCTGGAACCTTCAACGCTCGAATAATAACGGCTCGGATCAACACAAACGTTTTGCCTGAGCGTGAGCCACCCCTTAATAAAATATGACGGGCAGGCCCTCCCAACAAACGAACAGCCTCGCTTTGTGCATCATTCAGTCTAAAGGGCGCTGTCGTCATGGCTGATACAGATGGAAATGGAACCTGTCTGGTCTTCGGTATGTCCGGCTTTAAAACGAGACGGTCGATGTGCCTTTAAAAGGAACGCCATCAGACCATCACTATATTTTTTCCTGACGAGCGGGCTTCCCGTCTCGGGGTTGCAAATAATTTTTCCACCATAGGTAATTGGCTCGTCATATCCTTCGACAGCGCGACGCCGGGCTTCAGCTTCCAGGGCGTCTGCCGCTTCCTCCAAAGCATCATCCCAAAGAAATGCGAAGTGAGGGTCCGTCTCTTTCCAATGATACAGCGTGCTTCTCTGAACATCTGCAAAACGGCCAGCTGCAGAGATATTTCCATTGGCAGCAAGATGCTTCAGAAACTGTTCCTTGCGCTGGCGAGATCGCCCATGGCGTATCCGTTGCTTCTCACTCTGTGTCTCGCTCATTTGTCCATTCCCTTCCCGACTCTGAGCGTCAATCAATCCGAAGCTCTGCTTCACGTCGGCTTTTCAATGACCATCCATCAAGCCAAGCCTCGTGTTTTTGCCCAGCATGTATGGGCTTTTTCCTTGGAAAATGTGTTCTGGGAACTTCCTGTAATCGTAATCGCTGCTCCCGCTGCGCCATAACTTCCAAACGGCTTCTGGTCGCCTCGCTCACGCATCCAAGGGCCTTTAGCGAAAGAGTTTTTCGCCGACAGGGAATAGCTCGACAACGCACATCAAGCCGCGTGAGCCCTGCGTCCACCAATTCATGCCATTCAAGAGAACAATCTGCCCGATGAAGCGCTTCCTCAGCATTCACCAAAGGGCACGCGACGACATCTAAACCATCCCCAAGAATAACAACCATAACTTGGTGACCGGAAAGGACGCCTGATCCGGAAGAAATGTGAAATCGTTCCAACACTAGAAGCTCTTCCAAATAAAAAAGGCCAAACTCAAAATTGAGCTGGCCTTTTGAAATAAGATATCTTCAATGTACTTTTCTTATGCAATAATCGCGTTCGAAATTCAATACTTTTCTGATAGATTTAAATTTTATTCTTCATATTTGCGTACGCATACGAAAGTTGCTCAAGAAGCAATGCACATTGCGCCGAAACTTTCATACGCGCCCGTCCTTCAGAAAGGCCGGGATAAAGATGACGTGCCATCGCAGAAAAAGACATTTCTCTCGCCAGCATCATTTCAAGACGCACGTGCCCGCACAATCCCAACCTCTCACGAATTTCCGAAATCCGAACCGAGCACTTGCCACGGCCAATCATCCACGTGTGCATATCGCCCTTTTCACGAAAACGGCCATCTGACGGTTTTTCTTCCACAATACCAATCGTTGCAAAGAGATACTCCCGGTACCACCGATCTGCAGCAGAAACCTCGTCGTCCCCAATGTCGCCCGCCTCATACATCGAATGCACTGTGTTAACGACACGATGCACCCCATTTCGCTCCACGATTTCATGATGCTGAAAGCGTTCTGGAGTGGGCTTCATATGGCGGGCAATGGTCACCGGAGGGATTTCCCGAATTAACGTTTGCATCAGTGGATACTTTCCCAAATCGCAGAAGCCCCCATCGGAGCCAAAACAGGAAACTGCGGAACCCGATCAGCGCCCCACAAAGCGTTCCAGCTCACAGGGTGCCCTGGCGGCAGAGCCTCAGCGCTCTCACGATCCACGACCAGTCTTTTCGGAGTGCCGCCCGATACCTTTGCAATCTTTTTAGCCTTGCGCATCGAACGATTACGCGCCTCTTTATGGAGAGGCTTCCAACTGTCAGCCGCCAACATGGCTGCAATGGCGCTGGCAGATACCCGACGAGGAGTCTGGCTTTCACTCATCTGCCTCATTCTAACTTCCTTCATGCTGCAAATTTGATTTTTGGCAAAATGCCATAGGCAATAAGAAAAAAAACTTCTTCTGGATTTGGCATAAAGCCATTGCTAAAAAGGCCACATGGCCAAACACAAGCGCTCGGACTCCCTGACTATCCTCCAGCGAGCTATCGGAACACGTATCGCCTGGGCGAGGGAACTCGTTATTCCCAACCAGAGCGAATGTGCCAGACTCCTGGGAGTAGATGCCTCCACCCTCAACAAGATTGAGCGTGGCGATCGCGCGCCCAGCGTCTTCCTCATCGCCGCTCTCTCGAACCGCCTCCGCGTCTCGACAGATTTTCTTCTGAAAGGCGTCCTGAACGGTCGTACCGACGAAGAACTGGCCCTGCGGCTGGCTGCCCTGCACCCAGAGTTGGTGCTCCAGCGGCAAGACATGGCTCCCGACAGGGACAAAAGCACGACTTCTGACATACCTGATCAGCCCACGAGACCAGACGAGGATCTGCACTGATAGTGTCTTCGCTGACTTCAATCCGCATTCGAACGCTCCCCCATTCGTCGTAGTGCAGCAAACCTGCCTCGGCGATGGAATGAACAAATCAGAAACGTTTCCAGCTATCAGCGAAACACAACGCATCAACCGGCCCCCTTCCTTCCTCAGCAGCCATCCCCACGACAACCGCCGATTAACGATAAATTAATGGCAATATGCCACTAGGTCAAGAAGCAAATATGGCTCATTGCCATTGCGGAGCTTGCGTGTACTCCCCGCTTGGGAAACGTGCCCCCTAACCACCCCCCCTCTCACAGCACTCTGACATGATGAAAACTGTTGGTTTCCGTAACTTGCATCACATTGCGGAACCGATTTTTTTTTAACTCGCTTCTGTACCAAAAATTAGAATGCAACAAAATGTTGCCAATCTTTGATACCTTCCGTGAATCTGGAAAGCAGACATTTCTTGGATGTTAATTCCCGTTTCGAGATTCGATCTCGGGTGATACTCGGACATAAAAAAAGCGGTCCGAAGACCGCTTTCCAATTCTTATTCGTGGATCGTATCCAAATCTCCGAACCGGGTATACTCTCCCTCAAAGTACAACTGGACCATTCCAGTCGGACCATGTCGCTGCTTCTCAAGAATCAACTCAGCCTTGTTATGCACAAGGGCCATTTTCCGTTGCCACTCTTCAGTCGCTGCCTGAAACTTCTCGTTGCTATCGTATGCACTATCTTTGGGCATCCGCTGCTGCAGATAATACTCATCACGATACACAAACATCACAGCATCCGCGTCCTGCTCAATAGAGCCAGACTCACGAAGATCCGACAACATCGGTCGCTTGTCTTCGCGGGATTCAACCTGACGAGACAGCTGAGACAATGCGATAACCGGCACTGAGAGCTCTTTCGCAATTGCTTTCAGGCCCTGTGTAATCATTGAAATTTCCAACACACGACTGTCCGGTTTGGTCCCAATCGCAGGACGCATCAATTGCAGATAATCCACAACGACCAAGCTTAACCCCTGCGTTCGCGCCAACCTTCGGCATCGCGTTCTCATCGCGGAAAGCGAAATAGCCGGCGTATCGTCAATGTAAAGTGGCAGCTTCTGCAATTCACGAGACACCCGGACAAACCGATCAAACTCTTTCTGTCCGATATCACCACGACGAATTTTTTCACCCGATACTTCTGCCTCGCCAGACAGAATACGCGTCGCCAACTGTTCAGATGACATTTCAAGAGAGAAGATAGCGACGGAGCCGTGAGGCTTTTCTCCACGCTCTTCAGCGTCTCTCATGATCGAACGCGCAGCCGAGAACGCAATTTTCGTCGCCAGCGCTGTCTTTCCCATGGCCGGACGCCCAGCGAGAATCAAGAGATCAGACGGATGCAACCCACCCGTCCTTTTATCCAGATCCCGCAGTCCGGACGTCAGGCCAACAACATCGCCCGTCCGTAGAAAGGCCTTCTCAGCAACATCAATAGCTCCGGTAAGGGCTTTCCCAAACGAGACAAACCCGCCTTCCTGACCACGTTCAGTCGCCAGTTTGAACAACGCCTCTTCAGAAGCCGCAATCTGATCACTACCATCCAGATCAGGCCGCGCACCAAAAGCATTGTTTACAACTGTCTCTCCGATATCGATGAGCTGACGCCGGACCCATGCATCGTGAACAACACGACCATAATCCCCGGCATTTACGATCCCCACCATGGCGGTCAGAAGTTTGGCGAGATACGCAGGTCCGCCCGCAGCATCCAGCACACCCGTGTGCTCGAATTCGGCCTTCATCGTAACGGGGTCAGCGAGCTGGCCACGCTCAATGCGACGGGCCACAGCCTCATAAATCCGGCCATTCACCGAGTCGGCAAAATGCTCGGGCTCCAAGAAATCCGAGACCCGCTCATAGGCCTTGTTATTGGTCAGGATAGCTCCGAGAAGCGCCTGCTCTGCCGCGATATTCGCTGGCGGAGAACGACGCAGGAGCGCGCCTAGCCCCCCATCATCAGAGGACGCGTCAGACGCAGCTGGAGAAGGAAAGGATTCGATCATAGTCACGACAGTCTTTTACCATCAGCATCTTCCAGAAGCAGCGCCTCAATGTGCATCTCCTGCCGAGACAAAACGTTTTCAGTCCTGTCAGCCTCTTAATCGCTACATCAGGACGCAGGACATGATCTCAAAAGAGCAGTTCTATGAAAGCCTTAAGAACACCAGTCCGCCGACCGGCCTGTCTCTTCCTCAAACAGCACTCTGGTGGATTGGAAAGCAGAATTGGACCAAAGCGCACGAACTGGTGCAATCAGCCGAAGGCATACGACCAAACGACCGTATTCACGCCCTTCTTCACCGACAGGAAGGAGATCTGGCCAACGCCCGCTACTGGTATTCCAGAGCGGATGCGAGGATGCCGGACCAGACCATTATGCAGGAATGGGATGACCTGGTCCGACAAAACTTCGCTCAGACGGAAACCCAGCCATCCTGAGCAAGAGCAACGCCCGCAAGATAAAGACTACCGCAAATCAGCACGCGTGCGGGCTCTTGCCCACTTTCAGCCAAACGCTCCAAAGCTTTGACAATCGTCGGCCCAGCGATTGCGATTCCCCCGGACGCAGCAACCAGCTCCTCCACAGGCGTGGCAAGATGCTGGTCAACTTCCGCCACAGCCTGAACACTTGCTGCCCGCGCCAAGAGGGGCTTGAGAAATCCACTCACGTCCTTGCTCTGCTTGACCCCGGCAATGATGTGAACAGGTCGATCCTTCCAACCATCAAGCACTTCCCCCAGCACCTCACCTGCACCAGGGTTATGGCCACCGTCCAGATAAAGCTCCCACCCATCTGGCAGCATAGCAGCAAGCGTTCCATGCAATCGCTGTAACCGGGCAGGCCAGTCAGTTCTGGCAATACCCTCATACGCACTCAACGGGATATTCAACCCAGACACCCGCAAAGCCGCAATCGCAAGAGCTGCATTTGTTGCCTGATGCGGCCCCTTCAAACCCGGCAAGGGCAATTCAAGGCTACCTTGCGGGTCAGAATAATGCAGCTTTAGACCATCCACCCGAACGTGCACATTCTGTCCCAGGCTCCACAGAGGCGCCTTCAATGCCTCCGCACGCGACCGAATGGCATTTAACGCTTCTGAAGCCTGCGGAGAGACAACGACGGGCACAGCAGGCTTGATAATCCCAGCTTTTTCACCAGCAATGGCCTCCAGCGTTTCTCCCAGAAAGGCCTGATGATCCAGACTAATCGTCGTGATGGCACACGCAGCAGGCTTAGGAACCACATTTGTGGCATCCAGCCGTCCACCGAGACCCACTTCAAGAATGACAAGGTCAGCAGGGATGCGAGAGAAAAGAAGAAAACCTGCGGCCGTCAAAACCTCGAAGACGGTAATGGGCGCACCTGCATTAACGCGCTCAACCTCTTCAAAAGCATCCACCAGCGTATCTTCGTCAACCAGCTTCCCTGCCAGACGAAACCGCTCAATAATGCTCACAAGATGCGGGCTGGTCATCACATGCACGCGGAGACCTGCTGCCTCGGCAATCGCCCGCAGATTGGCGCATGTGCTCCCCTTGCCGTTCGTACCAGCAACATGAATGACTGGCGGCAAGTGCAGTTCGGGATGACCCAGCTTAGCCAGAAGAACTTCCAGCCGCCCAAGAGAAAGATCAATCAGCTTGGGATATAACTGGTGCAACCGGGCAAGAACCTCGCCCGGCCGTCCCTGATATTCACCAGCCAGCCGAACCGGCTCCCCCTTCTGGGCACCCATCAGGCAGCGACGTCCGGAGCCGCCTTTTGGCGAGTCAGCATACCAAGAACACGACCCAGAAGCTCAGGCAGCTCGGAGCGCTTTGCAACAATATCAACCATCCCGTGCTCACGCAGGTACTCGGACCTCTGGAAACCTTCCGGCAGTTTCTCTCGCACAGTGTCCTGAATCACACGAGGACCAGCAAAAGCAATGAGCGCATTCGGCTCAGCAATGTGAATATCACCCAGCATTGCGAAAGACGCTGACACACCCCCGGTCGTCGGGTTCGTAAAGACCACGATATAAGGCAGACCAGCTTCCTGAAGCATCTGCACGCCAATCGTTGTACGCGGCATCTGCATGAGGCTGACAGCGCCTTCCTGCATACGCGCACCGCCGGAAGCCGTGTAAATCACCAGCGGGGCCTTCTGAAGAACAGCCAAACGACAGGCCGCCACAAAAGCCTCACCCAGACCTGCTCCCATCGTTCCCAACAGGAACTCAGGCGCCATGACGGCCACCACAGCCTTCTGCCCCTGAATTCGGCCATGTGCGACCACAAGCCCCTCATCAAGATGAGACTTGTTCCGCGCGTCCTTCAGACGATCGGTGTAACGCTTGGAATCCTTGAACCCCAGCGGATCAACCGGCATCTTCGGCAGCTCGATGGTCGTATATTCGCCACCATCGAACGTCCAGGCCAGACGCTCCTTTGCCGTCGCACGCATATGATGCCCACAATGCGGGCACACCTTCTGGGAGCGCTCCATTTCCTTGACGAGCATCATCTGCCCGCAGGAATCGCAGTTTGTCCAAAGATTATCCGGCACGTCCCGCTGAAGCAGGCCACGCAGCTTGGGTCGGACGTAATCGGTCAGCCAGCTCATGTCGTCTCGTTACTTTCTGCCTGCCTTCGGGACGAAGGCCAGAATGGGAAAAGGCTCTTGTACAGGCCATTCATAATCGGCGCGTTTTAGCGTTGCCAGCACATTTATGCCAGCCTTGCCATACAGAACTGTGCCCAGCCTCGCAAAAATATGGCACCATCTCCCTTAAGGAACACGCACCGCGATCACCTGCAACCACTGAGCGTCCTCGCGGTTTAATCAGGCAAAATCAGTGAACAGACGGGTCATTGTTCCCGTCCGGAGAAACCCCAATGTCCGACAGTTTCAATACCGTGCAGTTCTCCCCTCAGTCAGGCCTGAAACCCGGATGGTTCATCGGCGTGGGCGCCTTCTTGGTCGTCCTGGGGCTTCTGGCAGCCTTTGATGCGATCGCCACAACGCTTGCCAGCATGGTCCTTCTGGGCGTTCTGCTCATCATCGGTGGAATCGCCCAAATCATGCAGAGCTTCGCGCATCGCGGGCTCCCCCTGCCCAACCAGTGGCTTTCCGGCCTGATCGGCGGACTTTACATTCTTGGCGGCCTTCTCCTCATCGAAGAGCCCGCTACCGGATCGGTCTTCATTACGGCTATCCTTGCAGGCTGCCTGATCTTCGCAGGCCTTAGCCGTGCCTTCTGGGCCGCCGGGCACCGCACAACAGGTGGCTGGGGCCTCCTCGCCGTCAGTGGCGTCTTCACGCTCCTGATCGGCATCCTTCTCTACATGACACTGCCGTGGTCAGGCCTGTGGCTAATCGGAACCCTGATTGCCATCGAGCTTCTGATGGCTGGGGCATCTGCCATTCTTTTTGGCATGTCACTGCGCAATCGCACGTGATCAGACTGCAAATAAAAAGAGCGCATCAGAGAAACCCCTGATGCGCTCCAAATTCACCACCCGAAACAGGTTTCAACCCCGAACGGCCGCAGACAACTCAATAAGCTGCTTCAATACGGATGGAACCGTTTTTTCGGTCGCCTCCCCCTCAGACAACGTTCCCGCCATCGTCTTGATCAAAGCAGACGCCACAACAGCCGCATCCCCAATCCGGGATGCCGCCCGCGCCTGCTCAGGCGTCGAAATCCCGAACCCGATCGCAACCGGCAGATCCGTCGCTTCCCGAATCTTCGGAAGAGCTTCCTCAAGCTGCGCCTGGCTGGCACTGCCCGTCCCCGTGATCCCCGTGATGCTCACATAATACACGAATCCAGACGCATCTTTTAGCACATGGAACAGACGCGTCCGGGACGTCGTCGGCGCCACGAGAGAAATGATATCCAGCCCAGCCGCCCGCGCATGGGCATCCAGCAGATCCGCCTCTTCCGTGGGCATATCCACGACAATGATGCCATCCACACCCGCCTGAACCGCATCAAAGCAGAATTCCGCTGGCCCGTAGCTATCAATCGGGTTCAGATATCCCATCAGAATAATCGGCGTCTCGGCATCGGTCTCCCGGAAAGACCGAACCATCTCCAGAACGCCACCCAACGTTGCCCCAGCCTTCAGCCCCCGCAGTGCCGCAGCCTGAATCGTCGGACCGTCCGCTGAAGGATCGGAGAACGGCACGCCAATCTCGATCAGATCGGCACCCGCAGCCGGCATAGCCTTCAACAGCTCCAGAGAGGTCTCATAATCCGGATCAAACGCCTGAAGATACGGAATCAGTGCACCCCGTCCCTCCGTCTTGAGGGCTTCAAAACGGGCTTTGATACGGCTCACAGGTTCACTCCCAGATGGCTCGCCACAGTGAAGATATCCTTGTCTCCACGGCCAGAGACGTTCAGCACAATGATCTTGTCCTTCGGCATCTCCGGCGCAATCTTCATGACATGCGCCAGTCCATGGGCGCACTCCAGAGCCGGAATAATGCCTTCCGTCCGCGTCAGAAGCTGGAACGCATCCAGAGCCTCCTGATCCGTCACACCAACATACTCGGCACGGCCAATATCATTCAGCCAGGAATGCTCCGGCCCAATCCCCGGATAATCCAGCCCCGCACTGATCGAATGCGCCTCTTCGATCTGACCATGCTTGTCCTGAAGCAGATACGTCCGGTTGCCATGGAGCACTCCCGAGCGCCCACGGGAAATAGATGCCGCCGTCTTGCCAGAATCCAGTCCCAGCCCGGCAGCCTCCACACCAATCAGACGCACATCCGCATCATCAAGGAACGGATGGAAAATCCCCATTGCGTTTGAGCCGCCGCCAATGGCCGCAACAATCACATCCGGCAGACGCCCCTCAGCCCGGACAATCTGCTCCTTCACTTCCGTACCAATAATGGACTGAAAATCACGAACCATCTCAGGATACGGATGCGGCCCCGCAACCGTGCCCACCAGAAAATATGTATCCGCCACATTCGCAACCCAGTCGCGCATGGCTTCATTCATGGCATCCTTGAGTGTACCGGCCCCAGCCGTCACCGGCTTTACCTCAGCCCCAAGCAAATGCATGCGGAACACGTTGGGCTTCTGACGTTCAACATCTGTCGCCCCCATGTAGATGACGCATTTCAGCCCAAAGAGCGCACAAACCGTCGCCGTCGCCACACCATGCTGGCCAGCGCCCGTCTCAGCCACAATCCGTGTCTTGCCCATCCGTCGGGCGAGCAGGATCTGCCCCATGACATTGTTGAGCTTGTGCGAACCTGTGTGGTTCAGCTCCTCACGCTTGAGATAAACCTTCGCGCCACCCAACTCTTCCGTCAGGCGCTTCGCAAACCACAACGGGCTCGGACGGCCAACATAGTCCCGGTAATAGTAGTCCAGCTCCTCACGAAACGCTGGGTCAGCCTGCGTCGCGCGATACGCCTCCTCCAGTTCAAGAACCAGAGGCATCAGCGTTTCCGCAACAAAGCGTCCACCGAAGACGCCAAACCGGCCGCGCTCGTCCGGTCCGGAACGCAGGGAGTTAGACAAGGAAGATGAAGGGGTCGTCATACCGGGCTCTGTTCCGCTTAAAGGGCTAACCAGCGATACCAAGGCCAGACGGGAACGTCCATCCACACCCTTTTCAAGAAATCAGCCTTACCGAATTCTCGGCAGCCCCCTTGCACGGAGCGCTTCCTCAAGACATGAGTCAGAACACCTCCTGCCTCCGACCAAGGATCTTTCTCTGATGCTTCTCGCCCGGCCCGCCGGCACACCGGCCCGCGAGATCGGCCCGGACGTCGATATCAATGCCACGAACTGGATTGACCTCATCAATCCAACACATGATGAAATTACAAAAGCCGAGACACTCCTTGGGGTGCACATTCCCAAACTGGAAGAACTGGAAGAGATCGAAAGCTCATCCCGCCATTATGAACGGGATAACTGCCTGTATCTCTCCACCCCCCTTGTACGCCGTGCGGATGACGTCTCGTTCTCCAAACCCGTCGGTTTCATCCTGACGGAAAAGAGAATCATCACGGTCCGCTATACGGATTATTTCGCATTTGATCTCGTAGGGGGGAAGCTAGCAGAATACCCGGCAGGCAAGGTCTCGCCGTCTTCAACGGAACTACTGGTTGAACTGCTCGAAGAGATCATCAACCGCCTGGCTGATATCCTCGAAGGCCTGGGTCGCACTCTCGACACCATCTCCCGACGCGTCTTCAACGCCGAGCAACCGCGTGACCGCGCACGCGTGGGCGCCATGCTTCGCGAAACCCTGCGCCGCCTCGGATATGCCGGAGACCTAGCCTCAACAGTCCGGGACAGTCTCCTCGGCATCGACCGTGTTCGTATCTATCTGGAAGATTACATCAGCCAAAGCCTGCAAAAGGCCAAGGACCAGGGCACGTCTCCCCTTCCCGCCAGAGATACTGCTGGGAAATCACCAACGCCGGCTGACACATTCAAATCCCGCCTCAAAGTCGCAGGCCGCGACATCGCTTCCCTGAGCGACTTTGATGCCCAGATCGTCAGCAAGGTCCAATTCCTTCTGGATGCGACGTTGGGCTTCATCAGCATCGAGCAGAACGACGGTATGAAAGTCCTCACCGTCGCCAGCTCAATCGGGATCATGCCAACGCTGATCGCAGGTATCTACGGCATGAACTTCAAGGACATGCCGGAGCTTACCTGGAAATATGGCTACCCTTACGGTCTTACCTTGATGGTTTTATCCACCATCCTGCCGCTTTTCTGGTTTTGGCGCCGTGGATGGTTCGGAACCCGTTAGGAGTCTTCTTCAATCCGCAGGCCGCCCTCAACAGGACGAAAAGGCAGAACAGATCGCTGATATGCCACCGGGAAACGATGGAGCTGTTTTTCCCAAAGCTCCACGTCACTTCCCTCCGGCAAAACGACGTTGTCTACGCCACATCGCTTGAGGAAAGCCGCCTGATCTGGAAGGACATGCCCTTCCGCACGAATTTCTCCCGAAAAGCGGAGGTACTCCCGCAATTCCCGCGCCTGCGTAAACACACGCCCATCACGGAAGATCGGAAAGCGCAAAACAACCAGTTCAAGCCGGTTGAGATACGGTTTCAGCGCCGTTGCATCATCAGCAATATCCAGAAGAACAGCACGTGCTTCCGTATTCTCTGCCAACTCTGAAAGCGTTACCAATGCCTCATGAAACTTGGCAGGACGCTCATTCAGCTCAAACAGTTTCATAAGCTGCCTCCTTGAAAGGAACGTCCCCGAGTCGATCCAACGTATCGAGGAACGTCTCGCCCCTCTGCCTTATACCAAGGTAGCAATCCACCAGCCGGGCAATCGCATCAACCGTATCGTCCTCCGGAAGCGCTGGCCCGAGAATGGTTCCAATGGAGGCCCCGTTCTCTGCCCGGCCGCCCAACGTAATCTGGAAGAACTCTTCCCCGCGCTTGTCCACACCCAGCAAGCCAATATGACCCGCATGATGATGGCCACATGCATTAATGCAGCCTGAAATATTGATCCGTAGCGCGCCGATTTCTGCCTGCAAGGTGGCATCCCCAAAACGGGCACCCAGCTTCTGGGCAATCGGAATGGAACGTGCATTTGCCAGAGCGCAGTAATCCAGCCCTGGGCATGCCACGATGTCCCCGATCAGACCGATGTTGGCAGATGCCAGATCCACTTCTTTTAGGGCCAGCCACAGATCATACAGCCAATCCTGCCGAACATGCCCCAGAACAATGTTCTGAAGATGCGTAATCCGCAGTTCGCCAAAGGAATATTCGTCCGCCAAATCGGCCAGACGGTCCATCTGGGCGGACGTCGCATCCCCCGGAATTCCTCCGGCAGGCTTGAGCGAAACAACCGCTATAATATGACCCGCATCACGGTGCGGATGCGTATTGCTTCGAACCCATAGATCAAACTCCGGATTAGCCTCACGTCTGGCTGAGAGCTCCTGAGAGGCGTTATCCGGGGCTGAGAGTTCCGGAACAGCAAAACGCGCGCGGATCGCATCCACCATTTCAGGCGTCAGACGGTAATATTCCAGATCCATCTGCTGCAACTCAGCTTCGACAGCCTCACGATAAGCGTCAATGCCCAGAGCCTGAACCAGAATCTTGATCCGTGCCTTGTAAATATTGTCGCGGCGTCCATGCGCATTATAGACACGGACAATCGCTTCGAGCGTTGCAAGCAGACGCTCTTCAGGCACGGCGTCAAATATCTCCTGCCCGATAATGGGCGTGCGGCCTAAGCCTCCTCCCACAAAGATCCGGAAGACAGGACGCCCGTCCGCGCCACTGCGAGCCAGAATCCCAATATCATGGAAACGAGCCGCAACCCGGTCATTCGGACTGCCAGAAATAGCAATCTTGAATTTCCGCGGCAAAAACGTGAATTCGGGATGCAATGTGGACCACTGGCGCAGAATTTCCGCATGAACACGCGGGTCCACGACTTCATCCGCAGCCGCACCCGCAAATTCGTCCGACGTCACATTCCGGATGCAGTTTCCGCTGGTCTGAATGGCATGCATGTCCACCTTCGCCAGATCGCGCAGAATGTCTGGAGTTTCTTCCAGCTTTATCCAGTTAAACTGAATATTCTGACGCGTGGTAAAGTGCCCATAATCACGATCGTACCGACGTGCGATATGCGCGAACATCCGCATCTGCTGACTGTCGATCGTTCCATACGGAATAGCGACCCGCAACATGTAAGCGTGAAGCTGAAGATACAGACCATTCATCAGCCGCAGCGGCTTGAATTCGTCTTCACTCAAGCTTCCATCAATGCGGCGCGTTACCTGCCCGGAAAACTCGTCAATGCGAGCGGCCAGAAAATCGCGGTCAATCTGATCATATTGGTAATGGCCAACAGGAGCGTTCATTGCCCGGCCTCCACTGAAAATTCCGGATGTACAGTTGGACCATGCGCACGGATTCGCTCACGCACCGTCACAGGTTCCGGAGGATCAACGTCGCGTACAGCCACTTCATATACACCTACGACACCATCCTGCTGGGCACGCGCCTGCGCTCCCTCAAGAACATCGCTCACAGCGTCAGCATCCAATTTTTCCGCTGCCCCAACTCGAGCCGCCCAATGTCCATCATGATCGCGCCAGACGATTCTCCCGTCCAGAAGGCGATTAGCCGTCAAAACAAGCTTCTCACCTGCTCTAACACGAACTGGTCGTTTCATAATGCTCTCCGCAGGAACGAAACTGACATAGGATAAACCATCAACTCGCAGGTTTCCCCTCGCATGACGTCAAAAGAAGCTCCGAAGACCTTCTCAACGTAATGCAGCGAATGAAAAAGGACTGAGCGTAGCAACGAAAAATTCACCATAACGGATCAAATAATGATCCATTATGGTGAATTCTCCAACCTCAATCAGAAAATTTTAGTGATAATTTTTTATAACTAATTTATTTAGTTATATGGAGAAGGAGATAGGAGCTCGATTTGGTCGCTGCATTCCCGCTTCCTCAGCCTGACGCAACAACCCTTCCAAGGTCACAGCTTCCATTTTTTTGGCTAGCTCAACATTCATTGAGGCCCAAAAAGGTTCAAGAACCTTCTCTATTAATGGATTGGCTGCTTCCCCATCGGAGGTGTGTTCTTCGGTAACGGCCTGAACAATCTCATGCACCGTAATTGTTCGTGGCGGACGCCCCAACCGATAACCGCCTTTAGGCCCCCGCACGCTGTCCAGAAGTTTTTCTCTCGAAAGAGCCTGAAGAACAGGCTCGATCCCGCGACGCAGCATATTACCCCGCTTGGCAATATCAGCGCCACTCACCACACCGGAACGCCCCGCGTGAAAAGCAACATCCAACATGATTGAAACAGCTGTCAGGGCACGATCGCGGCGGAGATACATGAATTTTCCGAATTCAACGCAAAAGAAAGGGCACTTGAACAACTTGCGATGCTCATTCGTGTATTTGGGTCTTTCAAACAGCCCTGTCAATCATTGAAACGGGATTACACCCTCAATCGGATGACTCTACTCCACATATTCGCGATAATATCGCCCACCTAGAGAGGTCAAAATTTCATATCCGATAGTTCCCGCAGATGCGGCCACATCATCAACGCTTCTGCGTGGCCCGATCAAATCAACATACATATCTGCATGCAGCTGAGATTCCGGAACCGCTGATACATCCAAGGCCAGGGAATCCATAGAAACACGCCCTACAATAGGGAGCGCGATATCTCCCAGCCATGCACAACCTGTCCCGCTATTATGCCTGGAGAAACCGTCTGCATATCCCACGGCCACAGTCGCAATACGGCGCGGTTTCTCCGGACGATAGGTCAAGCCGTACCCAACAGCATCGCCTACCCCCACATCCCGCAATTGAAGAACACGGGCGTGAAGAGAAACAACCTGCTGCAAGGGATTAGGCAGTTCAGCGTTAGGAGCGATTCCATAGAGAGCCGCGCCAGGCCGAACCAAATCCATATGGTAATCCGTACCTAGGAATATCCCCGAAGAAGCCGAGAGGCTCAAAGGAGCTGCAGGCATTAAAGCCGCCATGTCCCGAAATCTTTGGCGTTGGATTTGGTTGGCTGCACTGGCTGGATCGTCCGCACAAGCCAGGTGGCTCATCACCAACCCAATACTGATACCGTCCAAAAGAGTTTGATCATCAGAAAGCTTCCTGACATCCGCCCATGAGAGACCAAAGCGGGACATCCCACTATCCAGCTGGATAACAGCCTCCAGAACGGCCCCCTCTCGCGCAGCCTCGCGTTTCCAAAGATCTATTTGTTCAAGACTGTTGAGAACAGGCCGAAGTCCGAAATAGACACACTCAGCTGCTGCCCCCGGCCGTGGCCCATGCAGAACCGTAATCCGCGTCTCGGGTGAGACGATCTGACGCAGAGCGATTCCTTCATCAACATGAGCGACAAAGAATTCTTTCGCGCCTTCCCGTTCAAGAATAGGTGCCACTTGCTCAGCACCCAGCCCATAGGCGTCCGCTTTCACAACAACGGCACAAACTGCCGTTCCCACCCTATCCCTCAAAAAGCGATAGTTTTTGGCTATAGCTTTGAGATCAACCGTAAGAGTGGCACCCGCCCGGGAGGCAGGCCAAAGGTGAGGAGCTGATAAGATCGTCATACGTCACCCTATCGCAAATCGAAATGAAATTTCCTGCATAAATTCAGCATATTCTTCAGTCTCAAACGTTATATATGCAGCATATAACCAAGGAAGACGGAAAATTGTGACATGATCTTCGATCGCACCACCGAATCCATTCTTCGCCTTCTGCAACATGACGGCCGTATGAGCAATGCAGACCTCGCGGAACGCGTTGGTCTTTCACCCTCAGCATGCCTAAGACGTGTCAAAATGCTTGAAGAAAAAGGCGTCATCCGAGGTTATCATGCCGTCATCGACGATCGGTCTGTACATAACCTGACAACAGTCATTGTACAGATAACCTTGGAGCGCCTGACGGACGAAGCTCTAAGACGCTTTGAAGCCCGCATTAAGGAATGCGCCGACATTCGTGAGTGCTACCTGATGACTGGTGAAGCAGACTATCTTCTGCATGTGGCAGCCCGGGACCTGGCAGACTACGAACGCATCCACAAAGAAGAACTCTCTCGCCTTCCTGGTGTGATCCGCATTCACAGTAACTTCGCCATCAGGCCAGTTGTGCAGCGTTGGAGCACTCAGAACATAGGCCAGACAACATAAGGAAATTTTAATCGAACTGCATTTGCGAACTAATCTCATTTGGCGTATAGAAAATTATTGCCTCATGATAGGACGCCACGAGCAGCTCATGATCATTTGTTCATGTAACGCACTTTCCCACAAAGACGTCGAGTCGGCGATCGATGCCGGAGCATCCCGACCCTCGGAAATTTACACTGCCAGGAAGTGCCGTGCTCAATGTGGGAACTGCGTTCCAGGAATGGTTTGCCTTTTAAAGCAAGCCATTCAGGAGCGGAGAAATCTCGGTCTGGCAAATACCAATACCGCACAGCCAACAACGCAAAACGTGTACTGCTAATTTAAATCAAAAAAATGCCCGGGATTTCCGGGCATTTTCAAAGAACTTAGTCTTGATCAGGTGCTGCGGCAGAATTTGTTTGAATGTACCGCTCAATTCCGACCTGCTTAATCAGGTCAAACTGACGGTCAATAAAGTCTTCATGTTCTTCTTCATTCACAAGAATCTTAAGAAGAAGGTCGCGGGAAACATAATCTCGTACGCTCTCACAATACGCGATACCTTCACGAAGATCTTCAAGAGCTTTCTTCTCAAGCTTCAGATCACATTCGAGAATTTCTTCAACGCTCTGCCCAATCAAAATTTGATTTAGCCGCTGAACATTGGGCAAACCACCCAAGAAAAGAATGCGCTCGATCAGCCAATCGGCATGATGCATTTCTTCAATGGATTCTTCGTATTCTTTCTTACCGAGTAGCGTCACACCCCAGTGGCGCAACGTACGTGCGTGCAAAAAATACTGATTGATGGCCGTTAACTCGTTGGTCAACTGCGTGTTCAGATGCTCGATGACTTTAGGGTCTTTAATCGCCACGGGATAATCCTCTTCGTTATCTTGATTCGCCATCCATACACCAAAAGAAAGTAGATAACAAAAAATAGTTCAATATAACTATTGATAAAAATAATATACATTCTCATTTAGGATTTTTTATCTATAAAAATCAAATATTTTATATTTCTTACTAAGAAATTTATAATAGTATTATATATTTCTACCTTTAATTCGTAGTATATGTATATAAATTATATTTATAAAATAATTTGAAGATATTTTATTATTTCTTAAATTTAATCTAATTTTTCCATTTATCTTCTGGAGTACCAAAGTAAATCATAATTCCGATGCTAAAGATTGATCATTTTATAATTCATCTCGATATTAAAAATAATTGCACTGAAATCAAATCGATCCTATCGGTAGCCACATTGAACCGTATCCGGCCTTTCAGGCGGGCACGGATTTTTCTAATCTTCAGACTAGGCATAGAGCTCATATCCAGAACATGACGGTTGCGACGCTGCGAATGGCTGAGAAGAAGATATGAGGGAATTTGTCGTAGCGCCGGGGGACGACCCGACGCCAGTCCTTGAGCCATCCGAGCATGCTTTCGATGCGGTTGCGGCGTTTGTATTTCTGCCTGTTGTATTTGACAGGTCTCTCGCAAGATCTTCGTCCTGGAATGCAGGGCTTTATGGTGCCTTTCTTTTCCAGGGCATCCCTGAACCGGCCCGTGTCATAAACCCCGGTCTCCCAGCATCCATTGTCCATCATAAAGGCTGCCCAGCAGGGCAGCGGCACCTGTTCAGGCGATCCGGATCCCTTTTTTAGCCCCGGCCTCGAAGCCATCTGGCATTCTAGATGTAGCTATATTTTTCAACCGATTGGTGGTTCGGGTCTTCGAGTGATTTGTGGTGTAGTTCTGTAGAGCAAAATGCAAAACC
>NZ_JOPH01000018.1:0-11671 GCF_002153615.1 Gluconobacter sp. DsW_058 | reverse complement strand
CAGCCAGATTGTTTTGGCATCAGGAACACGATCTGAAAGCCCCAGGCCAAGGAAGCGCATGAACGACAGGCGATCGTTGATCAGATACTCTGTCCACTCATCAGACAAATTGTTTAGGGTCTGGATGACCAGGATCTTGAACATCAACACCGGATCAAATGGCGGTCGACCGCCCTTGCTATCCATCTGAATAGGCTAAAGCCTGCTCCAGATCAGGGCGGAACACCTCAAAATCCACTGTCCTGGAAAATGCTTCGAGCTGATCGCCAAGCCCGCTCAACCGAGTAAGCCGCTCTTCAACGTCAAAGAAACCAAGCTGTTTCATAGCGCCATTTCCTCAACGAAAACCGAAGAAAGGGAATCACATAGAAAGCCTCAAAACCAGGGGGTTTTTCGACCCCTCCAGGTCACTCCTACAGAATGCGAAAACTTCTTCACCGCCGCATGGTATGAGCCAGATTGAAAGGAAAACGCTCTAGCTGCATTATAGGAGGATTAGTTCGTCGTGCGGTAGCGCTTAGGGGGAACATCACTCATCCCCCCAGATAATAAACTCAAGGAAAAACATAAATACCCGCACGATAATTTATGCTACAAAGCTCTTTACAGTGGTAACATCTTGGGTAGGCACGTTATTAATCAAGAATAAATATCCTGTTCAAACAATTTTTATGTATTTTTTAACCCTTAACGTTAATGATAACCCAATCAAAATAAGTAAAAAGTTTATCCATATTGAGTAATATATATCGTAGTGCGCCCGTGCAATATTTCCAAACTGTCCACCACGAATCATCTCAATGGCATCTACGCTGGGAGACAGGAGGAGGATCCAGCGGTAAGTCTGAGGAAGCCAATCCACCATCGAAAAGGCGCCCGATAAGGGTAGAGAAAGGTATGCTATGATACTTATGGATTTTTCAAAAAATTCACTTCTTTCCGTGAGCGAGGCAACAATTAGCGATGTACCCAAGCAAAACAGGATTTGAAATAGCAGCCCCGCATATAATAGCCCAAAATTTTTCGGTGGGTCCATAAATCCAAAGCAAATTGCACACAATGACACGATTAAACCCGCCATAATCGTACCAATAATTTCTAGTGCTGCACGAGCAATGATTATATCCAATGGGGTAACTTGCTTGTGAAACAGTAAACTACCGTTGGCCTCGAAGGCCATGACGGATCTGCCAAGGCAGTGCCTCCACATAGTTAGGGGCACATAGCCCGTAATGACAATAGCTGTTGTCGGTAACCCGTGTTCATGCGGTGGTCTTATTGCGCTCCACGCGATTGCCACGCCAGCACAAAAAAGTATTGGCTCTCCTATAACCCACAGAAACCCTAATCCATGACGACCAAACCTTGTGTGCAACTCTCTCATCATAAGAGCGCCTATAACTTTGAATTGCAGAAAAAATAAGTCGAAATTTGAAGTGTTTGTCATCACGTAAAATCCATGTTCCATCAACCAAAGTTGTCCATAAGGTGGCATAAGTACACACACCAAAACGATATTCTACTTGATTTGCACTTGACGTAGCCCCCTTTTTGTTTCCATTTAAACGGAGGGTTTTGTATTTTTATGGCGCGTTGCTGATGGGATGACAATGGTTTGAGCAGGTGTCCTACTTCCCAGTTGAGAGCGTGGGCGCACGGTGTTATAATCCTCATACTAGGCGGCCAAAACCTGTCGCGCATGGACTAAAGACGTGAACAATGTCTCGTTGAGACACTCGTCCCGCAAACACCTGTTGAAACTTTCGACAAACCCGCTCTGCTGAGGCTTTCCCAGAGCGATGTTATGCCACCCAATCGGCCCTGTTGCAAAGTTGGGCTGAGAACACAGCTTTTCCTTATTTTAGATGTTTAGCTCGCGTTGACAAAAGATCTGATCCAGAGCCTTGCTGCGGCGATATTGAGGAAACTCATAAAGGACAAGGCGGTCTTGTCGTAGCGGGTTGCGATGCGGCGCATCTGCTTGAGGTGGTTGAACATCCGCTCGATGCGGTTACGGTCCCTGTAACGCCGCCAGTCTGTTTTCTGAGGAACGCTGCGGCCTTTTCGTGAGGGAATAACCGGCAGGATCCCGTGGATCAGTAGATCTTGGCGGAAGCTGTCGCTGTCATAGTCCCGATTAGCCAGCATGGCCCTGGGGTTCGGAGCCGGAAGTGCCATTAGGGCATTGACGGCTTTATAGTCCGAGACCTGGCCGCCGGTGAGGACACAGCCAAGAGGACGTCCCTGATTGTCGCATCGGGCGTGGATTTTGCTCGTAAAGCCGCCACGTGACCGGCCAAAAGCCTCCGAATGAGCCCCCCTTTTGCCCCAGTGGCTTGTGAATGGGCACGCACCACGGTGCTGTCGAGCATATGCTGCCAGTCATCAGTCAGTCCCAGGTCTACCAGGGTTTGCAGCAGGGCATCCCAGACACCCTGTTCAGCCCAACGCGGGAACCGAACATAAACCGAGTTCCATTTGCCGTAGCTCTTCCGATAGAACAGCTTTCCGATCCTCCAACTGAACCAGATGTCCTTGCTACCACAGCAGGATTCCGGACGTGCTCAGCCACAGCCCGCCTCCCAACCCCAGCAGCTCTGCCACAATCCGCAGAAACAGCCCCCAGGTCACGTAATGGACCAGACGCTCCAGGGCCTGCACGGCCCGGGTAGTCTGCAGCGGCAGATGGTTCAGTTCGGAGCGCAACCCTGAGAGGGTCAACTGCACAGCCATCTCCAGCAGACCAAAGATCCGCCGTTCCGTTTCACTCACCATGGTGTTCGATCCCTCTCCGGCTGATACGGAATGCTACGGCGGGTCTCTTTCCTCCAGCATCCGGCGCTACTGTCGTATCCTGTCCAGAACGCTCTGCTCATGGGCAGACAGAGCCGCATGCAGCGCCCGGGACGCCTCCACATTCTGCCGCACCACATTCCTGAACCACGCTTCCCTTTTCCTGACCGGATCCAGATGCTCCCAGTCCCGCAGAACCCTCTGCCGGAGAGGGTCATCCTGCTGCAGGGCACTAGTACAGTTAGACAGACCCCGCTTCACCTGTTCAGACACGGCCTGTCCGGGAACCAGACCATGAACAGCCTGAGCATAGGCCTGCCAGGACTGCCCCCAGTCCTGACACCAGCGTTCAGCCTGCACGGCCAGCGCCTTCTCCCGCTGCCAGTCCCCATAGACTTTCCGGGCTTCAGCCCGTCCCTCCTGCAGAAACTCAGGAGACAGAAGATCAGGGTGTTCCGGATCTGGTGCCTGCGCGGGTTGGGATGGGACAGAACCCTCTTTTCCGGCCCCGGAGGCCATTTCATTTTCTGAAACATCCACTCCACGTCGTCTGGGAGATACGGCGTCTTCATCCCGGACAGTATAATCCAGCGTGGTATCCTTCAGCCGCTCACGGGAAAGCCTCGCTACCAGCCCCTCCCGGCTGCCCACATCATCCCGGCTCCAGTGGACGGACAGAACGACCCTGTCCTTCTCCAGACCGAACAGCCCCCGCACCGTCCCCAGCGTTCCGTTCTTCACGCTCAGATGCCGGTCATTGCGCAGAAAATACAGCCGGTCCCCATGCGCAAACTGCCGCTCTCCCTGAGTGGTCATCACCGCAAGCTCAACATCCGCCTCGAGCTCGGAGGACTGGTGCAGAAGGCCGGCTTGGTTGAGCTGACTGCCGATGACCGGGCCACACTGCTCGGAGCCTTCCTGGAGCTGGCAGAGCAGCTTCAGGTAAATGAAAAACCGTCTGCCGCCGATCTGAAAACACGCTGGCGGCGGCGGCTGAACCGCTTCCACGCGGAGGGTGAAGACGACGAAGGAAACGGGTTATGATCTTTCAGAACGGAAGCCGGAAGTCGCGGGAGAAATGTGCTGCATGATCCAGATTCTGACTGTCTGCATGCTGCCGGTCAGCCTGATCGGACTGGCCGTTCTGATCCCTAGGATTCTGAAACGGCTGGAAGGTCTTTACGCAGATCAGAAAGGGGAAACGTCTTCATGAGCTCCGCTCCCGAACACTGATCTCGTTCTGACGGAACTGATGACCTCATGCCCGTCACAGTCCCATCATCATGACAGTGCCCATCATACTCCGGCGACAATGTCCGATCCGGGCTCATCCGGATCGGACTGGTCGTCGTTCTGAGAGACATCGGGATGATCTTCCGGAGCTGGTGTAATCAGACGGCTGTGATGGGCCCTGGATAGGCCTGTACGAGCGGATCATGGGTCACCAGCAGAAGCCCCTCTACTGTCGCCTGGGCCACGAGGATGCGATCAAAAGGATCCCGGTGCACATCAGGAAGCTGCCCGACCGCAATGGCATGCTGACCGGTGACGGGTAGTTCCTCATAGCCGTTTTCGATCAGGCCACGTCGCAGCAGATGGGGATCAATCTGGAAGTCTGCACGTCCCAGTCCTGCCTTGATGGTGATTTCCCACAGACTGGCAGCACTGAACACCAGAGCATTGTCCTGATCTTCCATCAGGGATCTTGCACGCACGGACAGCCTGTCCGGCTCTCCGGCGGCCCAGAGAAGGAGATGGGTGTCCAGAAGCAGCTTCATGCCGGACCGTCAAACAGAGAGATGACATCGTCCTGGCCCATGCGATCAAAGTCCTCCGGGACCCGGATCTGTCCGGCCAGAAACCCCAGACGACGCTTCTGTGTCTCTTCGGGCGCAGTAATCGGACTGACACGCACCATGGGCCGACCGGCTTTGGCAATGATGAAGCTTTCGCCCTTCATGGCGGCCTCGATCAACCGGGACAGGTGGGTTTTGGCTTCGTGAATATTGACCGTCCGCATGACAGAACCTTTCTCCTTCGCACCAGACTAACTTAGTTTTTCGAGTTTAGTTTATCAAGGCGGCAGCGCCTCAAAGCACAACGCTCTCTCGGCTCCTGCAGCGTTCTGCACGAACGGTGCAATGGTCTATGAAGACCTTACTTTTTACGTCACGAAAACAACACGTTTCAGTCTCTCGAAAGCCTCTCAAAAGGCCTTCTTCTGTCACGTTAAGACACGTCTTAGTCTCTTCTGAGACCCTCTTGTGGAACGCCAAAGACACGCTTAAGGTGTCTGCGGGTGAAACCATGTCATCACGCGCATGAAGATCCGTCCGACACCCCAAGAGGGTGTGTCCAGAACGGACACACAGGAGTTGAAACCGGGACATGTCAAAAGCACTTGCAGCCCTCAAGACGCAGCATCCCTTTCGGGCTCCCCGGGCCACGGCAACACCGATCTATCGTTGGCTCTATCAAAACCATGATGCCATCGCAGAACTGCGCGAGGGGCGCCGTGTTACCTGGAAAATGATCCTCACAGCAGCTCAGGACGATGGCATTGATGTTGCGTGCACAGAGGCTGTCGCCAACACGATCCGTAAAAAATGGTCCCGGATTGTGAGCGAACGGGCCCGCCAGAAGGCCGACACCACACCTAACCCGCCTGCAGAGACTGTCAGCCCTGCCCCCAGCCGCCTGCCTGCAGACTGGCAGCCGGCGGAGGTTAAACAGCAGTATGCCGAGCGTGATGATGCAGAAAGAGTGCCCCCGGTCAGAGCGCCTCGAACTATTGTCACCTCACCAGACCCAACCAGACGTCGCCCCGGGTTTCCGCCGCGTCGGCGACTGCCCGTAGAAGATGACGAAAGCATTCCTCAGCTTGGTCGGGAGTCCATTTCCCGTATTCTGGACCGAAAACATGCGGAGAAAGAAAAACGATACTGGCTTACGCCAGACTGATGTCACCGCTTGAACACTGAGTTGTTCAAATCTCGACAACGAGTGCGTCGTCAAATCCCGGAACCGAGAACAGGGGTCCGGCCGGGTTGGCAAGGACCCGGGTCCCGCTGGCATGACGGTGCTCCTGCCGGGTATGGATATGACCATGGATCCACACAGCAATCCTGAAGCGTTGCATCAGGCCGGACAGATCAGAGGCGAACAGCCCGGCTCCTGACTGACGGCGCAGGCTTTCCGGCAGACACGCTGCCAGAGGCGCATGATGGGTGACCACCACGACCGGCAGCCCGGACGACGTCTCTGACAGACACTGCTCAAGCCGGGCACGGTGAGCATGATGCAGGGCCGCTTCATCCCCATGCGTGATACAGCCCTCACCAGACGGCCGCAGAACCCCTTCCCCTGTTGTCTGGTGCGGATCCACTGGCACAGGAGCCAGAGCCCCATCCGCCCAGAGGGTGAGGCCTGTGAACCGGATCCCGGCCAGCACGACCTCTATTCCGTCCAGGAGGTGAACTGTTGTTCCGGCTGTCGCCCGTCTCAGACGCTCCTGCGCCCGGTCCGGGGTCATCCCCCAGGCTTCATGGTTACCGGCGACGAACACAGCCGGACGGCCACCCGCCAGACGGTTGAGCGTTGCCACGGCTTTTTCTGGTTCGCCCCGCCAGAGATCACCTGCCGCCACCAGCACATCGAACTCCGGGCGGATTGGATCATAGCCATCCGGAAACGGTACAGCCTCAAGATGGAGATCAGACAGAACCCACAGGCGGATCACAGCTCTGGCCCACGTCTGTTCAGGGTTACTGATTTTGTCCGGTTTTAGCCGTGTCAGGCGTCTTGTCCGTTCCCCACTGGCTCACATCATGGGCTGCTTTCCTGGTCCAGACAGCAGTGTCATGCGCCGCGTCTTTCGTTCCGGCTTTTGTGGCCTTCCAGCCTTTTTCACTTTCCCGCCCGGTCCAGTGTGCAGCCTTGGTTGTACCGTCCTTTGTGGCATCCCATCCTTTGACGCTTTCCTTCTTGGTCCAGCGGGTCGCATCAGAGGCATCCTGACGCACGGTGGTCCAGGACTGCCGGACGCTGCGGCACAGATCGGTTTCACAGGGTTTCTCAGAGGTCTCAGCCGCCAGAGCGGCAGAAGACAGAGTCATGCCGGCCAGAAGCATGGCAGACGACGTACGGAACCGGATCGACATCAGGAAACTCCCTGTTTGTGAAAGAGATCAGAGTGACACTCTGCCATGCTTCGGACAAGGACCGCCTCAGACCCGGCTGGTAAAGCGGTCTGCAGCTTCGACAGGACGAACTGTAATATCGACGTCCCGTTGATAGATGTCAGAGCGCAGAAAGCGCACCTCCTCTTCAACCTCTTCAGGCGGTCTGTCGATGAACCAGGCTTTGGGTCGCCCGTCAGAACCATCGTTCCAGCGGTAGCCACGAGCCTTGAGCGTATCCTTGAGCTCAAAGGGCGCATATTCGGCCCACAGACGCGTCCAGACCGTCCTGGCCCGTTCCAGCAGGAGAGAGAGGGCGGAGCGGTTCTCCGGGAAGCCTGTGTGGTCCAGAAGGGCAATGGCAGCGTGACAGTCATCCACGGCACGATGCCCGTCAAAGAAAAATCCGGCCTGGAGACCCAGATGCCCCAGTTTGCGTCCTTCAAAGCCTGCCTGATCCCAAGGAACGTCTTCCATGGAACAGGCCCAGGGTTTGTTCACAAAGGCCGGGCAGAAGCGTTCGAGAAAAGGACGATCAAACGCTGCGTTATGAGCAATCACCAGACTGGCATCCGGGGCGAAGGCCGCCACCTCGTCGGGTGAGACGGTCTGTCCAGCAAGGCGTTCGGGTGTCAGCCCTGTCAGATCCTGAACAAAGGCAGGCACGGGAATGGAAGGTTCCCGCAGTCGGCTGAAGGCGGGCAAGGTTCCAAGGAAAAGGCCATCGATGCGATAGATGAACGGGATCATGCCGATTTCGATGATTTCGTCCTGACGGGGATCAAGGCCGGTGGTCTCCAGATCGACGAACAGACCGGTCCGTAGTCCCCTGCCCTCAGGTTTATGGCCCAGAACAGAAGGACGCAGGCGTCTCAGAACCCGGTAATTTCCTGAAGCCTCCAGGCGATCAGCCAGAGCTTCTAAAGCACGGTCAGAAGGGAGTGAGTTATCCACAGGCATTCGGGTTTCAAATAGTTTTAAATGTTTTAAATAGTTTTAGGAAAAAAAAGTTCTATTTTATTATTTATTATCAATGGCTTATAAAGATGGTCGGTTCCTAAAAGACGGAGTTTGGTTCCTAAAAGACGGAAATAGGTTCCTAAAAGACGGAGTTTGGTTCCTAAAAGACGGAATTTTCACAGGCGGGCGGGGCACATTAAGGTTTTCTACCTTAATGCCGCTGCTTCTCCGTCTATTAGGAACCCAAAGAAGAGTGCTGCTTCTCTGAACGGTACTTCATGATTAAAAGCGGTCCCTCTCGCCCACTTTCTTCGTAAAGATCGTATTCAGGCAAGTCGTTCCGTTTAACAAACTCTCTAAGTTCGTATGAACATCTTTTAAAAGTTCCTTGGCTACCACTACGTTCATAAATTAATCGGAATGACCATTTGGCTTCATTCTTCCCAGCTGCGACTCTTGCCAATCTATACAAAAATCTTCCGAGGCCAGGTTTTAAAAGAAAATAATCTGGATGGACCGTAAGAACTTCAGGATTTTCTGAGTCTACTACTGCTGAATATAACCAGTTAGGAAGCTCTATCTCTACAGCCATTACACGCCCAGTGTCTACATATGATATAGTCTTGTAGTCGTTTATTAAACCAGATCCTGTAGTTTCTCGGATTGTACGGCCACCCTTAGTTTTCTTTTCACCACGGACTATTTCAAGAGAAGTTTGTTTAAGGCGCCGCAAAGCTGATTCAACTGCTTCATATTGCCTACCGCCATCAGATTGGCGACAAAATTTTAATATATCTGATACCTGAGGAGAAAAAATTCTCCCAGGCTTCTCTCCCAGTCCAGACCGATATTTGTTCATTGCTTCGGTTAAATGTGAAATACCCATCAAAATTATATCATAGTCCCAAATAGACGCCATGCCATCAGGGCCACTAGTTATACGTACATAACCATCAGGGAGATGATGTATCATTACATCATTTGCGCGTTTGTCTTTTTTAGATAGACGAAATACTGCGACATCCATAACACCACGGTTATCTTTTGTCGCAAGATCGTATAATCCGGGAACAAAAAAATCCCCTTGCTCTTGGGCAGAGGGAGCAGAACGAAAAGTTTTACTAGAAGGATCTTTTTTAATATCCATAAGATATTCTTTCCATCCTAATTAGATATTAATTTCATTTAAAAACATCTCCTTCTAAGGCTCTATAAATAGCCATATTTATAATTCCTGCACGGGCCTGCCCGGTTCTTTTAGCAATTTCGTCAACGCGCTTTAGTAGTTCTGGGGCAATCGTCAGACTGATTTGTCGCTTATGTCCTTTGGGTATGCCCTTGTTGTATGCTTCTGGAGTTGAGTGTGTGAAAATCCCACCGTCCGGTGCACCTGCAATGAATGCGTCCTCTACCGAAGGAGGCGTAGGTCTCTGGGGTCTTTTTAAGATAGCCACAATAATATCCTTATGATTTATTTTTAATATTAAAAACGTATTCGACTAATTTTGAAAGCTCTTTACAAGCCTTTGCGTCTTTTACGGGCATCTCCGAAACAGATAGTCCTGCCCCACTAGCATTACTGAATGCTTTTCGGCGGCGGATAGGCATATCTAAATATCGAAACTGCTTCACTTCTGACACCGCAGATGCTGCTTCTGAATTATCTGATGAATATAATCCCGGATCTGCTTGGTTCATAACAGCAAAGCAGTTTAAGCCGTCTCGGACGCTGCGTGCCTCATCAATTAGCTTAGCCATATCATCGAGAGCCCATACATCGTATGAGCGTGGGGCGAATGGAACTAATAAAACATCCGATAAAATTAATGAGGCGCGTAGAGCTGTAGAATCTCTGCCTCCTGCATCTATAATGATATCATCCCATTTGTTCTTCTGCTGTTGAATTTGTCCTCGTAAAGTAGGACCGTCTGAATATTGTGCGCAGGCAATTCCAGGCTTCAGATTTGCTTCTGTGCGAATGGAAATCGCCGAGGCTGCTGTTCCTTGACGATCTCCATCGATCAACCAGACATCTCGTCCTTGAAGCGCTCTGAAAATAGCGATTTGAACTGCAAGGGTGGTTTTCCCTACGCCGCCTTTCGTATTGCCAACAGTGAGAATCATAAGACCTTCCTTTAATGTTCTTTTAATATTAAAAGAACGTTTTATAAACATTCAAAATGGTTTCTAAAAATATGTTTTAGATTGACCACATTTTCCTGGCAATAGTCTGCTCTTCGTCGCCGGAGGCGTTGGCATAGATGGCGGTGGTAGAGAGCTGGGCATGGCCGAGCCATTTCTGCACGAGATTGAGCGGAATGCCGGTGGAGACGGCCGCCACGCCAAAGGCATGCCGCAGACCTTTGGGGGACGCGGCCGGTCCGGACAGACCAGCCTCGGCCATGACCCGGTGCACCATGCGCCAGCCGGTCATGCGGGCCACCGGCCACAAACGCAGAGAACGGCCCCGGTCCCGACGCGCCTGCGCTTCGCGGACACCATGCACCAGATCAAGGGCTTCGAGCAGGGCAGGGGGGACGGGCACGGCCCGGTAAATCCCATCCTGGCGCTTTTTCAGACTTTCGAACACCAGCACGCCGCCGGCCAGATCCACCCGGTCGGCGGTCAGGGCCAGGGCCTCGGACAGACGGCACCCCGACCAGGCCAGGGTCATGGCGAGGGTACGGACATCGCGCGGCGCCCGCTCGGCCGCTTTCAGGAAAGCGGTGCGCTCGGACACGGTCAGATATTTCCGTGCCCCCGAGGGATCAAACAGCTGCATCCCCGTCTGCGGCGCCACGCCGCCGCCAGACGGCGTCTTCCTGTTACCCCCCCGAGGTGCAGGAGCCTGAGGCTCCTGCCGGGAGCGCGAGGGCAGCGCCCTCGTTTTCACCGTCACATCGCTTGCTGTCATCCGTCCATGTCCTCTCGATAGCCCCGACGCTGCTTTACCCACACCCACCGCATCAGCTCTTTCTGAGTGGCAACCGGATCGCCAAAACGCTCCCGCCGCTCCTGAGCGGTGGTCCCCAGACGCCCCCAGGAGCGGACAAGGACAGTGCCCCCAAAGAGATCATCCTGCAGGGTCAGACGGTAGAACCGCCAGCAGTTGGTCGCCGGATCAATCCGCTGCAGACGGGCGCTCTCGGGGAAGAGGCTGAACTGGCGGGGCGGGGCCGTTTGCGGAGCTTTGGGCATCAGATCCCGAAAAGTGTAACAGGTCCGGGATCAGTCCGTCAGGGGCTTTCTCTCCAGGAATGCGGGTTTTCGGGACTTTTCCGCAGATCGTGAGAGCGGGACGGGAAGGCGTGATCCGGTCGGATCTGGGACCGGAAGGCACAGGATGTTACACTATAGGTAATAGTGTACCCTCCCAACCCTCCCTGCGGGAGGCTTCGGTAACGTACACTCATATAATGTAATACCTTGGGAAGGTGGAGGGATCGAAGAACCGTCAATTGATGTGCTTGGCCCGTGATTTCTGGGTTTTGGCGATTTGATTGACTGTTCTTTGGGTAGAATTTGCTCTGCGTGTTGAGCAGATCGGGGATTGTCGTCCCGCTGAATGACTACGCGCTCGCACTCAATCTTTTGAGGAAGAGGAAGCGGCGCATGTTGTAGACGATATTGGCGAGACCGATCCTCATGGTGGCCCGGGTGATACCGAAAGTTCGGATCAGTAGTCCCGTCTGTGATTTCTGATCGGCAAAGACATGCTCGACACGAGATCGGATCACAGA
>NZ_JOPH01000017.1:0-290 GCF_002153615.1 Gluconobacter sp. DsW_058 | reverse complement strand
CAGCGCGCATGACGATCCTTGTGCGACAGCTTTCTGGGTTTGTCCTGCCAGTCTTCAGGAATACGTCCTTCCCGGAGGTCGGCTTTCTCAGCGTTCGTATTGCGCTGCTTCGGAGCCGCTACAAGCGTGGCATCCAGGATCTGGCCAGACATCGGCAGATATCCGGCGTTCCGCAGGGTCGCATCAAAGCGATTGAACAGACCCTCGATCGCTCCCACCTGGAGGGTTCGAAAAACCCACTGGTTTTGGGTCGGCCTTTATGATTCCATTTTTCCTACGTTGATTGGGTA
>NZ_JOPH01000016.1:0-321 GCF_002153615.1 Gluconobacter sp. DsW_058 | reverse complement strand
CAACAAACTCAAGCAGATGCGCCGCATCACAACCCGCTACGACAAGACTGCCTTGTCCTTCATGAGTTCCCTCAATATCGCCGCAGCAAGGCTCTGGATTAGGTCTTTTGTCAACGCGACCTAGGTGTTTAGTCCCGTGGTTTGATGGGTTGGATTGATGATGAATCTTTCTGGCTCTGAAGTCCATATTTTGCAGACATATTCGTAAGGTGTGAGGCCACTGAGGGTCTTGAGCCTTCGCCCAAAATTATAGGCTGTCATGAAATCGCTGAGGTGTGTCCTTAACTGCTCGTGGCTGTCGTAATGGAAGCGCTTGACGGT
>NZ_JOPH01000015.1:0-1065 GCF_002153615.1 Gluconobacter sp. DsW_058 | reverse complement strand
GAATGTCTCTGAGGGCCATCGAAAGACAGTAAAAAGCGACGAGATAGCCAAGACCGAGAACAGCTGTCGGAATAAGATGCGTGAAGCCCTCGGATGCCTTGAGAAGCGAAGTTGCGATGATTTCCGCGACAATGGCAATACCGAGATAAAGAAGGCTCATGGCTGCATCATGAGCGGAATCTCCTCAGGAATTAAAGGCTGACCAGTATCCGGAAGCCTTTAATTCCCAATCACCCAACTTTTAATTGTCACAACCGTACCCTGGCGATTTTCACATCGCCAGGGCCTGACGCCGGTCAGGCGTGGAGCGCGCTCTTCTCAAAGGCTGTGTCAGCCAAGAGATATGGACCTCCGGCATGAATCTGGAGTGCCATAAGGGCAATACTACCGAGCGGACGTCGACCCAGATCCAGATGGGCGGATCCATCCGTCCAGCGCATCGTACTGTCTTCAACATTGTTCCAACCCGACAGATCCGCCTGATGAAGATACGCAGTCAGGGTCGTCGTCGCGTTGCCTTCGTAGAGCTTCACGTCTCCCACCAGCACGCCAAGTGTGCGACGATCATCGACAAAAGGCCCCACAACGTCACAGGGACGGCTGGCATTGGAAACAATCCGGACGCTTTTAACACCGGCAGGAATCATGAACATCACCCGACCATTGTGTTCCCGGATCTGGTGGAGTACCGCACCTGTATCAGTCACAAGGTGCAAGTCGCTGTCATAGGTCAGAGGCTGGGGGGCGGTTTGTACCGGGCAGTTCTGCTCCTTGGCACGACCTTCAATCTGACGGTAAATCGGCTCGACGGCTTCACGCGACACGGTGAGAGGAGCCGCGGCATCATCCCAGGAGAGATCACGGCTGAGAGGGATGGAGACGACAGCGTTATTTTGACGGAAAGCGCGACGGTTTCCGGTATCGAGATAACTCTCCGTCAACATACCATCAGCCATGATGACGGAGTGATCAGCGGTTTCGATGTGATAGTAGTCGTAAGACGTGATCGAGGTGTCATAGAAGATCGAACGACCGTTTACGAGCATCCGGGCCGGCACGAACTTG
>NZ_JOPH01000014.1:0-430 GCF_002153615.1 Gluconobacter sp. DsW_058 | reverse complement strand
CCCGTCTGTTTGGACAGTTTTTGGGTTTGAATAAGCTATACCCGGTTCTTGTTATGCCGCCATTCTGACGGCGTCGGCGCGCCATGATACGCCTCATCGGGCGTGCATCCAGCCAGGGCCGTATGAGGACGTTGTCCGTTATAATGGGTGATCCATTTCGTGAGCCCCACCCGAAGTTCTGATCCGATCTCAAAGGCGTGCAGGTAGACACATTCGTATTTTAACAACCGCCACAGACGCTCGATGAACACGTTATCCAGCCAGCGCCCACGCCCGTCCATGCTAATGCGGATCTGACGCTCTTCCAGGAGCCCAGTAAAACGGGGCGTTGTGAATTGTGAGCCCTAGGTGTTTAGTCGTTTTGATGGGGTATTATTTTCACGAGAGTGGAAGGAAGCCTTATGGGACAGAGACGTCATGGGAGCGCCAC
>NZ_JOPH01000013.1:0-301 GCF_002153615.1 Gluconobacter sp. DsW_058 | reverse complement strand
CGCTGCAATAGCCGTACCATCCCTATAAGTATATTCCCCTGCGCTGGCTGTGCCATTGGGGCCACCATCCCAGCCACGTCCCCAATTATAATAAGGCTTAAGATCGAAGCTCAACTTGTCATTAACAACAGCGTGTATGGGGGCAGTGAGGAATATTTCGTTCCAGATATCGAGGTTGTTCTTCCAGTAGTCATTGTTCGTGGCATCGAATCCTGCAGTATGCCCATAACTTTGACCGGTATGCTTAAAGGTATAAAATTGCGAAGCTGTGGGGTAGTTATTAACAACGGAATCTTCATTG
>NZ_JOPH01000012.1:0-894 GCF_002153615.1 Gluconobacter sp. DsW_058 | reverse complement strand
AGGTCAAGATTGATGTACTTATCGTTGTAGCGATATCCCAGTTCTTCTTTGATCGAATACTGGTTTTTGGGCATCGTTCCAGACGAGGCACCAACAGAAAGCGCAGATGCGCTAGGCTGACGGAAGTCCCCTTCGGCATTAATATAGATCTGGTGATGACTATTGAAATGATAGCTAATCGAAAAATGTGGCAGAGGGGCTGTGATGTTCTCTCCATGGGCGTTGCTATGAGTAGCAGCGGACATTGTCCAGATATTCGACATCACAAATTTGAAGCCCCCATCAATCTGGAGCTTGTCATTGAGGTACTTTGCTGTGTTTTGAATAAAAAGAGCGTGAGTTTCTGATCCAGAATTACTGCCATAGTTGCTACGTACACCATCAGAATACACAGCATAATTCAAGTTGTCGGGATGAGGATTGACGCCATTGGCCTTGGTCACACTGACTGGGAAATAAGCAATAGAGTTAGAATTCTGATACCAGTAACCGAACGTTAAATGGTTATGGCGGTCGATATCATAGTTACCCTGTGCAGTGACACCGACATTCATCGACAGAGTCTGGTTGTAATAGCTGGTCAGAGGAGTTCCCGCTGCAATAGCCGTACCATCCCTATAAGTATATTCCCCTGCGCTGGCTGTGCCATTGGGGCCACCATCCCAGCCACGTCCCCAGTTATAATAAGGCTTAAGATCAAAGCTCAACTTGTCATTAACAACAGCGTGTATGGGGGCAGTGAGGAATATTTCGTTCCAGATATCGAGGTTGTTCTTCCAGTAGTCATTGTTCTTGGCATCGAAGCCTGCGGTATGCCCATAACTTTGACCGGTATGCTTAAAGGTATAAAATTGCGAAGCTGTGGGGTAGTTATTAACAACGGAATCTTCATTG
>NZ_JOPH01000011.1:0-596 GCF_002153615.1 Gluconobacter sp. DsW_058 | reverse complement strand
GTATGCCCATAACTTTGACCGGTATGCTTAAAGGTATAAAATTGCGAAGCTGTGGGGTAGTTATTAACAACGGAATCTTCATTGTTCCAGCTTAGGAAGAAGCGAGCAAAAGATCCATTTTGCCAATCTTTACGCATTCCGAAATCAAGGTGACGACGGTTGTTGATGCCCGCCCCTACCCAAGTCCGGGCATGGGTATTAGAAAAAGAAAGAAAGCTACGTACACCGGTATTACCGATATCTCCGCTCTCAAGACGCAGGAACTCGCGCGACAAGTTGTTAGTTCCGTAGGAGAAATCAGTCATGCCGCCAAATTTGTGCGACGGGTCATGTGTTACCTCGTTCATCACGCCTCCGGCTGCTGCAGTCGCCGGCACGTCAACGGGAGTGGATCCAGGCAGAATACTAACGCTATCGAGGTTTTCGGAATCAATATCTTCGGTCAAATATGTAGCATTCTGAGCAGGTGCGCCGTCAATCAGGAGACCCATATCACTATCGGTCAAGCCACGGTTTTGAATTTGCCCCCCTTGGATCCCCGAAGTATCTGTAGTCGAGACACTGATGCTCGGTAGATTTTGAATATAATCAAGGGC
>NZ_JOPH01000010.1:0-288 GCF_002153615.1 Gluconobacter sp. DsW_058 | reverse complement strand
GCTTGGTTTCTTTGACGTTGAAGAGCGGCTTACTCGGTTGAGCGGGCTTGGCGATCAGCTCGAAGCTTTTTCCTAGATTGTGGATTTTGAAGTCTTCCGTCCTGATCTGGAGAAGGCTCTGGCCTATTCGGACGGAAGCAATGGCGGGCGCCCTCCGTTTGATCCGGTGCTGATGTTCAAGATCCTGGTGATCCAGACGCTCAACAATTTGTCCGATGAACGGACGGAGTATCTGATCAACGATCGCCTGTCGTTCATGCGCCTCCTTGGTCTGGGACTTTCAGATCG
>NZ_JOPH01000009.1:0-342 GCF_002153615.1 Gluconobacter sp. DsW_058 | reverse complement strand
GCTCAACAATTTGTCTGATGAGCGGACGGAATATCTGATCAACGATCGCCTCTCCTTTATGCGTTTCCTTGGGCTGGGACTTTCAGATCGGGTGCCGGATGCCAAAACGGTCTGGCTGTTTCGCGAGCGTCTGACCCAGGCGGGTGCGATCGATGGGCTGTTCAACCGCTTTGATGCGACCCTGCGAAACGCCGGGTATTTGCCGATGTCGGGCCAGATCCTGGATGCCACGCTGGTCGCTGCTCCAAAGCAGCGCAATACGAACGCGGAGAAAGCCGACCTCCGGGCAGGACGTATTCCAGAAGACTGGCAGGACAAGCCGTCAAAGCTGTCGCACAAGGA